>JAJAYN010000452.1 GCA_026786225.1 Burkholderiales bacterium
CCCGTACACCGTCTCGGTCGGCAAACCCACCGCTTCGCCACGCCGCAACGCCGCGACCGCTGCGGCGACGGCGTCGAGATCGTGCGGTGGCGCGAGCGAGTCGTTCACTTCCAGGAGTTCATCACCATTGAGGCTGCGTAGATTATCGACCATGCCGCCGAATCGTCGCGCTGTCGCAAGACGCTGCTTCTCGGGGAATCGAGCGGGTACGCACGAGAGGTGTTGTTCCGGAGGCCGCGAGGCGGCACATTGGGTGGTTGTTGCGACGAACTGCGGGTTCCGTGAAGTGCCAATGACCGAGAAAACACCTGCGTTGCCGACCGCCGAAAGCAGTTTGCAGGAGCGCTTGCGCGCGGCGAGCGAGCTGCTGGAGGCCGTGGCCGCCGATGCGACGTTGCTCGACGCGCTGCCCGAGGCGGAGCGCAAACGCCTGCGGGAGGCGGTGAGCCGCTATCACCATCCCGATCCGGTGGACCATCGCAAGCAGCGGCGCGCGCTCAAACGCGAACGCAACGCCGAGAAGATTCGTCGCGAGGAAGCGGTGTTCGACACGACCGGGATCCGCACCTTGCGTGCGCGGCCGGTGTTCACCACGCCGAATGTTTTTCCGCCCGAGCATTTGGCGGCTCTGGATTTCGTCGCGCAAGAGAGTGAATCGGAACAGCGCGAGCCGCTCGAGCCGCAGCATTGCTATGTGTGCAAAAAGAAGTACTCGCTGATCCATCACTTTTACGATCAGCTTTGCCCCGGCTGCGCCGCGTTCAATTTTGCCAAGCGCTCCGAGACGGCCGATCTCTCGGGACGGGTCGCCCTCCTCACCGGCGGCCGGGTCAAGATTGGCTATCAGGCCGGCATCAAGCTGTTGCGCGCGGGCGCGCACCTCATCGTCACCACGCGTTTCCCGCGCGATTCGGCCGCGCGTTATGCGGAAGAAGCAGACTTCGGCAAATGGGCGCATCGTCTGGAGATATTTGGTCTTGACCTGCGCCACACGCCGAGCGTTGAAGCGTTTTGCCAGACCTTGATCGCGACCAGACCGCGCCTCGACTTCATCATCAACAATGCGTGCCAGACCGTGCGCCGGCCGCCCGAGTTCTACGCCCACATGATGGCGGGCGAGACTGCGGCGCATCACGATATGCCGGAGGCAGCGCGTGCGCTGCTTGGAAGCTACGAGGGATTGCGGAGCGTTGATCTGGTGGCTGACGCGACCGCGCTGTCGCGAACGCTGGATCGCGGTGATTCGCACGCGCCGGGTTTGACGCACGCAGCGGAACTTTCGCAACTGCCGCTACTGGCGGACGAGCTGCTCGGTCAGACGCATCTTTTTCCCGAGGGCCGGCTCGATCAGGACCGCCAGCAGATCGATCTGCGCGGGCGCAACTCGTGGCGCATGCTGATGCACGAAGTGCCGTCGGTTGAACTGCTCGAAGTCCATCTCGTCAACGCTGTCGCCCCTTTCATCATCAACGCGCGACTCAAATCGCTCATGCTCAAGACTCCGGAGCGCGACAAGCACATCGTCAACGTGTCGGCGGTCGAGGGGCAGTTCTATCGCAACTTCAAGACCACGCGGCATCCGCACACCAACATGGCGAAAGCGGCGCTCAACATGATGACGCGCACGTCCGCCACCGATTACCGCAACGACGGCATCCACATGAACAGCGTCGACACCGGCTGGGTGACGGATGAGGACCCGATCGAGCTTGCCGCGCGCAAACAAATCGAGGAGCGCTTCCATCCTCCGCTCGATATCGTCGACGGCGCCGCGCGCATCGTCGATCCCATCATCGCCGGCATCAACACAGGCGAGCATGTCTGGGGCCAGGTCCTGAAGGACTATCGCCCGACGGACTGGTGATTGAATTTCAGTTCACGGCATTAAGTGGACCTGGCACCGTTTGCTAGGAGCTAACGGCAATTTTGATTAGCGACCTCACAACGTAAAGTTCTGAGTCACGGTAATATTCCCACCCGTATCCGAGCCAAACGCCCCGCTAAAGGTGTCGTACACCGCGGTGATGGTGATCGGCCCCGGCGCGCCAGATCCGCCCAGCACGCAGCTCGCGGCGCTGGTTAGTGGCGTGCTGATTGGCGCCAGTGTTAACGTGCAGCTAGCGCCACGGTCATCGCTCAAGCGCACATTGCCGTTCGGTCTAAACACGGTGCTTAATGCGCGCACGGTGACTTCGATGGAGGGTAATGGCGGCACATCAAAGCCGTCGCAAAAAAGCCGTTCGCCGCTGCGTGAGCAGGCGCTGGGAATCGGGGTTTCAATGGTGAAGCTCAGCGGCGAGAAGGAAAATTCGCTGGTATTGCCCAACGCATCGGTGGCGGTCGCAACGATCGTATTTTCGCCGGTGACGCCAAGTCCATTCGGAATCGGCAGGCTTAAGGTCTTAACGCTCTGCGCTTCAATCGCCAAATAGCTATCGACGCCAATCAGATCACGCCCCTCATCGCCGTCGGCTTTATAAAATTCCACGCGTAGCGGATAGGCGCTATTGGCAGTGGCAGAATCCACGCGATAGCTTAAATTGACGTTGCTACCGGCCACCGCGAATGCACTGATGTCGGCAAAGTTTTGCTTATTATTCGCGCCGCCATCGGCATCATTGACATCGTTAGCGGAGCGACTGCCGGCAGAGCCGTTGTCGCCGGCACTGCTAGAAATACCCAGCTGATTATTGCGGAAAATCCGATTATTAATGACGCGCCCGCCGGTATTGCGGGTTGCTACCCCCTGGGTGCCATTGAACGCGATGACATTCGGTGTAGCCGTAGCGCTGCCCACACTGCTGCTGCTCGAGCCAATTTGCACCCCATTGGTGCCGTTGCCCAAGGGTAATAGCCCGCTAACATCGGTGCCAATAAAATTGCCCGCGATTAGGGTAGAGCTTGATTGTGGCCCGTTGAAACCCAGCAAAATCCCTAGACTGCGATTACCGGAAATAATATTGCGCGCTGCAGGTTCATTGCCGCCGACCGCATACGAAAAGCCGCCGCCATTAGTGAGGTGAATGCCATCGCCATTACCGAGTGCGGTGGTACCCGCAGCATTGGTGCCGATCAGATTGCCGACTGCGGAATGACCAACGCCAGCCAGGATGATGCCGACCGCCGTGCTGCCGCTGATCACATTGCGCTGTGCGGGCAGCGTGCCGCCGACGCGCACGGAGGAGCTAGTACCGCCGCCGAACGGATTGCCGTCGGTGGTGACTCCGAAACCATTGGGCACGGCGACCGTGCCGCTGACATCGGTGCCAATGAAGCAGCCCTCGACCACGCCGCCGCTTCCAACCGAGCTAAAAGATACGGCGCTGCCCCCGCCGGTATTGTCGCGAAAGCCATTGATGACGAGCCCGCGCACAGTGCCATGACGAATGAAGCCAATGGCCCTCGAGATGCTCGGAGCGTTGCCGCTCAGGACGATCTTCAGCTGCGCGTTGCTGCCGCCTTGGTCAGGGTTTTGCGTATTCGGCACCGCGCCGGGCTGGGTATAGCCATCAATGCTGACGATGCCATTCGAATTCGGGTTGATTTCGGGCATCGAGGTCGCCGCCAGTATGGTGCATACCCCTGTGGCAACAACGCAGTTTGGATCAGACATCGGAATGTTGAAGCGGATTTCATGCACTGCAGCCAATCCGCGTGGCATTGTCAGCGCACCGCGCAGCGAGCAGTCCGCAGGCGCCGCAGTGCAGGCAGTCAAGGACAGGTCGGAGCTCGAGTCGACCACCAAGATGTTGGCATGGGCTTGGGTGGCAAATAAAGCCAAGATAGTGACGGAGATCAGTTTCATGGCGGCGCATCCGGCGAGAGATGCGGTGAGCTTCGAGCGGTTCGCGCGCGTTCGATACCCCAAGACTAGGGTAGTGATGCAAAAGTTTGGGAACAGCCCATTAGCCGGCCTGGTCGAACGTATTTTTGCTGGACAAAAAAACGGCATAGCTAAATGAGGCGCGCGCTGAAATTGGAAGCGCTTGCTAGCAACTGCGTGTGGAGCGATATTGGTAATGAATCTAGGTAATGAATCTAGGTAAGGAAGTTCCTGATTAGCGCCGATCCTCAGCCGCTGATCGCGTGATCTGAGACGGCTGCGGCCGATGGTACGCCCACGCTCAACGCGGAGGTGGGTCATGGCGATGAATCGAGTTCAGTTCCAGGCGGGCTTGTCGTTACCCGCATTTTTGTCGCAGTAAGGCACCGAGGCGAAGTGTCGGCGGGCGTTGTTTCGGTCGCGTTGGCCGCACGGATTTCGCTGCCCGATGTGCGCACGTCGCAGCCATTCGAAGTTCGAACGCGACGGTCAGATTTACTATCAGTGCAGTGCTTGCCGGCATCAGGCAACGCTGCTCAGCGGCACCTTGTTCGAGGCCACGAAGCCGCCGCTCAAGACGTGGTTTCTGGGCATTCACCTGCTGACTTCGACCAAGACCAACATGGCGGCGCTCGAGCTCAAGCGGGCATCTGGGGGTGTGCTACCGCACCGTTTGGCGCATGCAGCACAAGGTGATGCAGGCCATGACCGATCGCGAGGAATCCAGGCAGCTCACGGGCTTCGTGCAGATCGACGATGCGTACCTCGGTGGCGAGCGCAATGGTGGCAAGCCGGGACGGGGTTCCGAATACAGGCAAGCGTTCGTGATTGCGGTCGAGACGGACGCCAACCTCGAACATCCGAAATATGCGGTCATCGAGCCGGAGCGCGCGTTCGACAACACGTCGATCGGCGATTGGACGAAGCGTCGTCTGGCAGCGGACGCCGAAGTCTTAACCGACGGACTCGGCGCCTTCCGCCGCTTTGTCGATGCCGGACACGCGCACACCGTAATTGAAACCGCAAGCGGCCGCGCCGCCACCGAAGCCCAAGGCGCGCGATGGGTCAATGTGGTGTTGTCGAACGTCAAACGCTTGATCGACGGCACCTACCATGCGATCCGACAAGCCAAGTATTCGAGGCGCTATCTCGGCGAGGCCGCCTACCGTTTCAATCGCCGTTTCCAGTTGCCGCAACTCGTGCCACGATTGCTGCGCGCCACGATCCTCTGCCGGCCTTGCGCAGAGCCACTTCTGCGTCAGGCGAACCAACTTTGTCGGCTGAGGATCGGCGCTAATCAGGAAAAACAATGAGGACAAAAACAATGACGATGTGGCGACCGCGCTAGCCGCCACAGTCAATCGGAACCCGCAACAGCACACGCGTGCCACTGGCACTGGAATCAATCTCCACGCAACCGCCAATTTGCGCCGCACGCGCGGCCATGTTCTGCAAACCGCGTCCGCTAGCAACTTGCGCACCGCCGCAGCCATCGTCGCTGATCGCTATTTCCAGCAGTTCCGGCTGCACAGACGGCACGCAACGCGCTGAAATGCTGACGGTTTTGGCAAATGCGTGCTTGATCGTGTTTTGCACCGCTTCTTGCATGATTCTAAAGCACTGCAGCAGCTTTTCAGGCGGCAACACCAAACCCTCAGGCAGCGTGTTGGTAGTAAAACTGGCGTGCAAACCCGCGCGCGTTATTTGCGGCTGCACGCGCTGGCGAAACATACCCAGTGCGATCAGCGGATCTGAACCCACTTCATCGAGCGAATCAATAATGAAGCGTAAATCGGTCAAGCTGGCATCTAGCGCGTCGCGCACGTTACCCGCGTGCAGCTGGCCGCGATCAGCCTGCGCCAGCAGCGATACCAGCTGCCCGCCAACCCCGTCATGCACATCACGCATCAGGCGCTCGCGCTCGGAGCTCAAAGTTTGCGCTTGCAGCAGCTGTTCGCGCTCCTGTTGGGCGGATTCCAGCTCGCGAGTTTTTTGCATGACGCGCGCGTCCAGCTCACGATTGAGGGTTTCCGCCTCGGCCAAAGATTGGGTGAATCGCTCAGCCAAAATATAGCCAAAAATAAACAACGGCACCGGCAGGCCATAGGCAATCAGCGAGCCAAATCCGAAGTCCAAAGGCGTTGCGAAGATCAACACATCGTGCACACCCAGCATCAGCGCGGTAATTTGCGCACTGGCCGTTAAATCTGCCGCAGGCACTCGCTGGCGCCAGCAAAAGCGCAGGAACACCGCCGCCATATCGATGCCAATAAGAAGCAGTAGCAGCCGATGAATGTTCATCGGCCATTCCAGGAATTCGCTTTCTGAAAGCACACATGCTGCAAGCAACAAGCCTATCAGCGCCCCCAACGTCAAACGATTCACCCACCCTTCAATGACAGCACTGCGATCTGCGCAATACCGCCGCGCAAAATGGCTCATACCCCAAACAAATATTGCCAATGCCCAATGCAGTATTAGCTGATTCCAATGGTTTGACATCAATACATATGGCGCACCCACGCCTGCACTGTAGACGCCCCATGCGAAAATTCCAAGCGCGAAATACAGATATTCATGCGCTGCTTTGCGCCTCAGAAAAATGCCGCCGAGCAGCGCGGCAAGCGTAAATGCGCCGGCAGCATTAAAGACTGAAAACCAATTCCTGCGTTCATGCAGGGAATCTTGCGCCATCAGTTTGCGAATTTTCGCCCCCAGCACAAACACGCCCAAGTCGACAGGGCGTGCATCAAAGCGCAGCTGCAGCTGATTGCTGCCAGAGTGCAGCAGTTTTCCCGGCAAAATAAAGCGCGCGCCGCTCAGCTTGCCCGATAGAAACCAATAAGTCGGTCTATTTTTGGCAATCAAGGCGCCGTTGAGCCAGAGCTCAAAATTGCCCGATATGCGCTCGATGCGCAGCAAGTAGTCGGTCCCAGCATTGGCCCCATTACTGGTGCCAGACTCAGCCCCAGAATCAGCCCTAGAATCAGCCCCAGAATCGCTCTGCGGCAAATCGAAATCAGCCTGCAAGCGCAAGCCTTCAGCTTTGGGTAAATAAACTAAAATCCAGCTTTTGCCGCGCTGAACCTCCGACGCATGCAGGGGAATTTCTGCGTCCTGGCGCGTAATTTTGCGCGCTTCAAACCCCAGCAATTCACCGCCAAAGTCAGGTACAAAGCGCGGCGCAAACAGCGCCACCACGGCTGCGGTGATCAGCAAAGGCAAAAGCAAACGCAAGTAGCGGTAAGTATTCATGGCATCAGGCTCAAGGTTTCCCGGCCGCCTCGCTACCCAAGTCTTGGGGTAATGGCAAAAAAACGATCAGCCACGATCAATCAAGCCCATGCCGCGCGCGCGCTCCACCGCCTGCATACGCGAATGCACTTCCAGCTTGCGATAGATTTGCTTCACGTAAGAGGCAATCGTGTGATAGCGCAGCGATAGCGCAGCGCCGACTTCCTCATAGCTCATACCGCGCGCAATCAATTTCAGCGTTTGCAGCTCGCGCTCGCTCAAGCTTTCCACCGGTGTGATCGCAAGTTGGCCGGCAGTCGCACGAAAACGTTTGAGCACGTGGCCGGCAATGCTGGCTGAGATGGGCGCACCACCATCCAATAGCTGATCAATGGCTTTACGCATCTCCTCAGCATTGGCATCTTTCAAAATATAGCTTTGCGCGCCGGCTTCAATGGCACCAAGCACCGATTTCTCATCCCCGAACACGCTAACCACCATGATTTCCGGAACTGGCGTGCGCAGCTGAACTTCGCGGATGAGCTCGATCGCATTGCCGTCCGGCAGTTTCAGATCCAGGATCAGCAGCTCGGGCGCAAAACTGGTAATGGCGCGGCGCGCGGCGGCAATGGTGCCGACCGATGCCACCAAACGCACGCGCACGCATTCGGCCAAGCGCGCTTCGAACCACTTTCGCGTTTCTGACTCATCTTCCAGCAAGAGTGTTTTGATTGACATGCTGCCGATGCTTCGCCTGCGTTAACGCTATATTAGTGCAGGGCGCAGCAACATAAACCAGATTTTCTGAGGGAGTTTTCCGTTGCTTCGTTTTACCAAGGCAAAGCAAGTTTTCCGTTCATTCGTCGGCGGATTGCTAGCCCTACTAAAACCTTGGCCCTACTAAAACCCTGCGTGGCTCAAACATTCAACGGGAAACGCACCCTAAACACCGCGCCACCTTCTTGCTTGACATCCGCGCGCACGATGCCGCCGTGCTTGGGCTCAGCTTTCAAGTGCAACACCCTGACGCAAGGTGTTGCGATGGACAAACAGTATCGGCATTTCAGTGTTGAAGATCGAGCGGTGATCATGATCGAGCGTTGCAGCGGAGCGAGCGTGCCTTCGATTGCCAGAACTTTGGGACGGAATGCATCGAGCATCAGCCGAGAGCTCCTGCGTAACCACGTTGCGTCTGCGAAGTCGAACGCGAGCTGCGGCTACGATGCCACGGCGTCGTCGCAGGCCTATGGCTGCCGTCGTCTGCGCTGTGGTCGTCGGAGGCGCATGGAGGAAGGCACCGCGTTGTTCCAGCACGTTTACAAC
>JAJAYN010000453.1 GCA_026786225.1 Burkholderiales bacterium
GGACCATGCTTTACGCCAAAGCGCTGCTCGAAGGCCTCTCGGATTTGCCCGAGGGTGACGACGCTGTGCGCGCCGCACTGGAAGCGCGTGCCGCGCTGATGGGTTGGCCTGCAATGCACACCGCGTTGGCGCAAGTTGATCCAGTCACTGCCGCGCGTCTGAAGCCGACTGACGCGCAACGCATCCAGCGCGCACTGGAAGTATTCGCATTGACTGGTTCAAAGATTTCAGCGTTGCAGACTCGCGCAACCAGCGCATATGATTTTCCATTTAATACACTAAGGATTGGCTTGGTTGCAGGGGAGCGTGCCGCGTTGCACCAACGCATTGCATCGCGCTTTGACGCGATGCTCACAGCGGTGCTGGTCGATGAGGTGCGGTTGCTTCGCGCACGCTATGTGTTGAATGCAGCGCTGCCGTCGATGCGCTGCGTAGGTTATCGCCAGACCTGGCAATACCTTGAGGGCGAAATCGATCATGACAAGCTTCGCGAAACCGGTGTTATCGCTACGCGTCAACTCGCCAAGCGTCAACTCACCTGGCTAAGATCAATGCCAGATTTCCTGGCGGTAGATTGCCTGCGGCCTGACTTGCAGGCAGCAGTTGTGGCGCAAGTTACCCGGTTTCTGGATAAACATTGAGATTCACTTGATCGCCACCCGGCCCATTTCTCCGGGACCGGGTTGGCTTTCCATGACGATGCCTTGCTTAGCCCTGGTATTTGAACGAGAGCTTCATCTTCGCGCGAAATGTCATCGCGCCGTCTTTGCCAACTTTGACGTCGAGCTTCGATACTTCCGCTACGCGTACATCGCGTAATGTTTTCGACGCAGATTTGACGGCATTCTTCGCCGCGTCTGCCCACGACACGCTGCTGGTGCCGACAAGTTCGATGGCTTTGTAGAGCGAGGTTTCGTCCTTTGATTTTTTTGCCATTGTTTCCTCCAGAGTTTTCATTGTGGTTCGGACGGACAAATCTACGCCTAGAGTTCAGGACTGGCAAGCGGGATAACGCGTACCTCCGCATCGACGTGGCCGCGCGCCAGTCGCACAGCAATGGTGTCGCCGACGCGCACTGCCGCGCTGTCGCGCAGAATCACACCGTTATATTCGACGATGCTGTAGCCGCGTTCGAGCACGCGATCAGGCGCCAACAATTGCAGTGCCTGTGTGAATCCCAGGATGTTGGCGCGGCGGGTCACGAGTGCGCGCTGCATCGCCTGTGTGAGCCACGATCTTCGCTGTGCGAGTGCGGATTGATTTCGTGCCAGATCCGGGCGCTGCGCAGACATGCGCTGCTTCAGTAGCGTGGTTTCAAATATAGCGCGCCCGACCGACGCGACGGCGGCACGGCGTAAGGATGCAGCAGTCCACGCCAGCCTGTCTCGCTCACGATTCAAACGTTCCTGCGGCGACACCAGGCGCCGCTGCGCATGATCCACACGCTGATAGGCGTTATCGAGTCTGCGCCGCAAAACCCGCACAAGCGTGGCGCGAACAGATTGCACATCGGTACGCAATTGCTCGATGTCGGGCGAAATCATTTCCGCTGCCGCCGTTGGCGTCGGTGCACGCTGATCGGCGACAAAGTCGCAAATAGTAAAGTCGGTCTCGTGGCCCACGCCCGACACAACCGGAATCGATGTGTCGTTCTGAAAGCGGGCGATGCTTCGGGCGACAACCTCCGCGTTGAACGACCACAAGTCCTCAATGCTGCCGCCACCGCGACAGACAATGAGAACATCCACCTCGCGACGATGACGTGCAATATCGATAGCCTTCGCAATTTCCTCTGCCGCGTTCGTGCCTTGCACGGGTGTCGGATAAAGAACGACTGCAATCATCGGTGCGCGACGTCTGAGGGTCGTCAGGACGTCCTGCAATGCGGCCGCCTGCAGCGACGTGACGATGCCGATTGCGCGCGGGAATGCCGGCAACACTTGTTTGCGCGTTTCATCAAACAGGCCTTCGCCACCCAGTTTGGCTTTCAATCGTTCGAAGGCTTCATACAACGCGCCAAGTCCCGCCCGGCGCATACCTTCCACACCGAGCTGGAATTCGCCGCGTGCTTCGTAAAGCGAGGGCAATGCGCGCACATCAACCTGCATACCGTTATCGGGCTTGAAGCCGAGCGCCGCTGCGCGGTTGCGAAACATCACGCACCGGACCTGGGAGGCATCGTCTTTCAATACGAAATACCAGTGCCCACTGGCGGCGCGTATGACGTTCGACAGTTCGCCAGAAACCCACAACAAATCAAACTTGGCCTCAATGAGGTTGCGCGCGCGCCGATTCAGCTCGCTGACTGAAATGGGCGTCGAGTCGCCGAAACGGACCGGCACGGGTGCGATTTGTGCGTCATCGACGTCAAAATTCAGCGGGGATTGATCAGGCGGCTTGCTGGGCATGGCGAGATGCTACCACCGGGCCGGACACTTCGTGACCAGCAGTGCGGTCGCTTCAATTGCCATGCGGGTGCCAAGGGTGGCAAATGCATAAGCTATTGAAAACATGGGGAGTTATCAACGCGCAATTTTTGAGCGGTTAAGAAAAAAGCGTTACAGTTTCATGACTTAGCATCACTCACCGTTGGCAACCCACAGAGTTATCCACAAGGTTTGTGGATGAATTATGGAAACCCGGCTACCGCCGTTTACTGGCGCGGACCTCGGCCAGAAGACCGCGTCAATACTCGCGTTTGGCCACGTTCAGGTTGCACAATTACGACGTAAGCTGGTGCATGTTGCGTTGCGACATCGCCATATCGCAACTGAACGACCAATGAAAAGACGCTGTCGTCGCATCGTCATGTGTTGGCTCATGCGACAGCGTTTTGCGTGGTGTAGACTGCACTCGCCTCTTGTGAAACCCGCACCGCTTACGCTAAAGTGCGGGCACATCCGGCGGAAGTGCCATGCATTTGATGAGGATTTCTCATCGGCGAACCGTCAACGTAAATCCGGGAGTTTCGTTTGCTTTCAATCATCCAGGCCGCAGGTTGGCCCATCTGGTTCATCATCCTTTGTTCCGTCATTTGTGTGGCCATTATCGGTGAACGTTTCTGGACGCTACGCCGAAGCTCGGTGCTCCCGCCTTCGTTGTTTCAGGACACGGTACAGGCGTTTCGCGCGGCCGGGGCGACCCCGGAACTCGTGTCGAAGCTGAACGACAATTCGCTGCTGGGTAGAGTATTTGCTGCCGGTGTCGCCAACGTGAAAAGCACGCGCGAAGTGATGAAGGAGTCGATGGAAGAAGCTGGTCGTGCCGCGATGGTCGACATGGAACGCTTTCTGAACGGTTTGGGTACGATCGCGACTGTCGCGCCTCTACTGGGTTTGTTCGGTACTGTCATCGGCATGATCGATATCTTTGGCGCGTCCGGCGCACAGGGTGCCAACCCGGCCCTGCTCGCACACGGCATATCCGTGGCGCTTTACAACACCGCAGGCGGTATCGCGGTGGCGATCCCGGCGCTTATTTTCTACCGCCATTTTCGCAGTAAGGTCGACGTGATGGTGGTCGACATGGAACAGCAAGGTATCCGTCTGGTTGAGACATTGCACGGGGATCGTTAGTGGTCTGCCTGGCAAATATCGGAACATGAAACGGCGTCTTTTTCCGCATGGCGGCATTGCTCGTCGTTGCCATACTCGATGCTATGCCGCCTCCTCACGTGTTGCCCGGCGAACAAATCCGTCCGTTTCATTTTGTCCCACACTTTGCGAAGCTAACCACCAATGAACTTCAAGAAGGGCAGAAAACGCGAAGAGCCAGAGATCAACTTCATCCCGCTGATCGATCTGCTGCTGGTCATCCTCATCTTCCTGATGGTGACAACGACCTATTCCAAATATGCTGAATTGCAAATCAATCTGCCGGAAGCCAGCGCAGAAAAAGCGCCGGACCGTCCGCAAGTAATCAATATCGGCGTGGACAATAGCGGCAAGTACGCGGTCAACAATACGCCGGTGGCGTTTAACAGCGTGGAAGCGTTTTCAAATGTGCTACGCGAAACGGCTGCGGCTACGAGTATGAAGGATCCAGTGATTGCCATCGGTGCAGATGCAGGTGCCTCGCATCAGGCAGTGGTCAATATCATGGAAGCCGCGCGACTCGTCGGCTTTACCAAAATATCCTTTACCACACAGGCAAAAGCGGCCGGTAAGTAGCGGCTTATCCGCGCTTACCCGCGTTTGTCTGCGCCTACTTTTTTTAAGATGGAAGCCTGGCTTACCCGCGAGTGGCAGCGCACCAGCCCTTGGCAAATCCTTTTGCGGCCGGTTTCATGGTTGTATCGGTTGCTGATCGCGATCCGCCGCCTCGCATTCCGTACCGGCTTTTTGAAGTCTCACGCCATCGGTGTGCCCGTCATCATTGTCGGCAATGTTACTGTCGGCGGGACCGGCAAGACGCCACTGGTATTGGCATTGGTAGAAGCATTGACGAAACGCGATTTGCATTGCGGGATTGTGACGCGCGGGTATCTTCGCGGCGCAGAGGCAATCGCAGCGAACGTGATCCACGTAGTGCCTGCGAACGGCCAACATCCCGTTTCAGGTGACGAGGCGACACTGCTTGCGCGTCGATCGGGTGTTCCCGTCTATGCAGGTGCCGACCGGGTCGAGGTGGCGCGAACGTTGCGGCGCAGTCACCCCGAGGTTGATGTGATCATTGGCGATGATGGCTTGCAGCACTATGCCTTGCGTCGCGATATTGAAATCTGCGTGGTCGACAGCGCGCGCGGCATGGGCAACGGGGAACTGCTTCCTGCAGGACCAATGCGAGAACCGGCAGCCAGAATAAACGCGGTAAGCGCTGTCGTTTTCAACGGCAAAGGCGGTCATGCAGCCCACAATATTGCAGCAATACCCACCTTTGAAATGGTGCTCGCGAATGAGCTTTTTATCAATTTGAAAACGGACCAATGCATCGACGCGCGGACTGCGCTTGACGTCTTTCATGGGAGGCGCCTGCACGCATTGGCAGGGACGGGCCATCCACAGCGATTCTTCTCGCATCTGGCCGGACTGGGTTTCGCACCATCGGTCACCCAACCTTTTCCGGATCACCATCGTTATCGGGCAATAGATATGCCAGGACCGGGCGCTGACATTATTCTGATGACTGAAAAGGACGCGGTAAAATGCGGCTCGTTTGCCGATGAACGAATGTGGTTTATGCGCATCGACGCCGTGTTGCCGGATGGACTCATCGATTTCGTCATAAATAAACTTAGAGCTTGTGTGTGAATAGGCTGCGCCCAGCCATGCTGACGCGGACTATTTGCGGAGAAGCTCGTAAACCCAGAAAGCCAGCCCATGTCACTCGATCCCAAACTTCTTGAAATACTCGTTTGCCCGGTCACCAAGGGACCACTGACAATGTCGGCTGACAAGACCGAACTCATCTCGTATTCGGCGCGGCTGGCGTATCCGATCCGCGACGGGATTCCCGTCATGCTGGCAGACGAGGCACGAGAGTTGAAAGCCGAAGAAGTGCGTGGCTAGGCGATTCAGTCGTAGCCAGGCCGGAGCGATTTAACGATGGATTTTATAGCCGTCATTCCGGCGCGTTTTGCTTCGACCCGTCTGCCGGGAAAGCCGCTGGCTGACATTGCCGGTAAACCGATGGTGGTCAGGGTTGCGGACCAGGCACGCCAATCCGGCGCACAGCGCGTCGTCATCGCCACCGATCACGCGGATGTGAAAATCGCTGCGGAGCAGCACGGACACATGGCATTGCTGACGCGAGCGGACCATGTGCAAGGTACAGACCGCATCGCAGAAGTGGTTGCGCAACTGGCGCTTGCCGACGATGCCATCGTCGTCAACGTCCAGGGTGACGAACCATTGATCGATCCGCAATTGATCGCCAAAGTAGCGCAAACACTGGCAGTCACGACCGGTGCGGCGATCGCGACCGCGGCGCATGCAATCAGCGATGCAGGAGAATTTTTTAATCCAAACGTCGTGAAAGTGGTTGTAGATGCAAACGGCTTCGCCCACTACTTCAGCCGGGCACCCATTCCATATGCGCGGGATGCGTTTGCGCAGTCGAAAACCGCATTGCCGGACAATTTCCCCGCACTACGCCACATCGGCATTTACGCCTATCGCGCCTCGTTTTTGAAGCGATACGCAACGTTGACACCTGCGCCAACAGAGCAGATTGAAGCCCTCGAACAATTGCGCGCGATGTATCACGGCTTTGCGATAGCGGTACACATTTGGGGGGGCGCACTGGCACCGGGCGTGGATACCCATGAGGACTTGGAGAGGGTTCGGGGCTTGTTTCGCAAATCCCGTTAAAATGTGCAATCAAAATAACAACGGCGGAGAGACGACATGCGGCTGATTCTGTTGGGAGGCCCGGGTGCTGGCAAGGGAACGCAAGCCACCTTCATCAAAGAGAAATTTGGTATCCCGCAAATCTCCACCGGCGATATGCTGCGAGCCGCTGTGAAGGCGGGCTCGACCATGGGTATCGCTGCGAAAAAAGTCATGGATTCCGGAGCACTGGTGTCGGACGAAATTATCATTGGGCTCGTCAAGGAACGCATCAAGGAACCCGATTGCGCAAAAGGTTTTCTGTTCGACGGCTTTCCCCGCACGATTCCGCAGGCAGACGCGATGAAGGCGGCTGGTGTCGACCTCGATTACGTGGTTGAAATTGCGGTGGACGATAGTGAAATTATTGAACGCATGTCCGGACGTCGCACACACCCAGGTTCCGGTCGCACCTACCACGTCAAATTCAATCCGCCCAAAGTGGCTGGAAAAGATGACGTGAGTGGCGAAGACCTGATTCAGCGCGACGACGATAAGGAAGAGACCGTCAAGAAGCGTCTCGCTGTGTATCACGATCAGACCAAGCCTTTGATCGACTATTACAGCAACTGGGCGGCATCGGGTGCGAGCGGTGCACCGCGCTATGTACGAATTGCCGGTGTGGGCAAAGTGGAAGAAATTCGCGACCGGGTTTTTGCCGCGCTGGCTGCATAGCGTTTTTTGTTCTCCCCCCTATTCAACTGAGATTTAGCAGCAGTCGATAGCCGGGAAAGCGACTGACAATCCACCGCACCTTTATTTCGCGGAAATCTTCAGACGCAGTTGCCATGTGACACGCATTCAATACCCGGTTCCATCGGCAGTATTTTGCAACCCTCCAAGCTAGTCAATATGACCACATCATCCCCTCGCAACGCCTTTTACGCCCAATCCGGCGGTGTCACCGCCGTCATTAATATCTCGGCACAAGGCGTGATCGAAACTGCCCGCAAATACCCCAAGAAGATCGGCAAGGTGTATGCGGGCCGCAACGGCATCATCGGCGCGCTTACGGAAGACCTGATCGACACCAGCAAAGAACCGCTTGCCAATATCAAGGCGCTCGGCCACACCCCGGCCGGCGCGTTCGGTTCGTGTCGCTACAAACTCAAAAGCCTGGATACCAATCGCCGGGAATACGAGCGCCTGATCGACGTGTTCAAGGCGCACAACATCGGCTATTTTTTCTACAACGGCGGTGGCGACTCCGCCGACACCTGCCTGAAAATTTCGCAGTTAAGCGACGCGATGGGCTATCCACTCACGGCCGTGCACGTGCCGAAAACGGTAGATAACGATCTGCCGATCACCGATTGCTCACCGGGTTTCGGTTCAGTCGCCAAATACGTTGCCGTGAGCATGCGCGAAGCGGGGCTGGATGTGGTCTCGATGGCCAGAACCTCCACCAAAGTGTTTGTGCTCGAGGTCATGGGCCGACATGCGGGCTGGATTACGGCGGCATGCGGATTGGCCGCAGAAAAAGTCGGCGACGCGCCACAGATTTTATTGTTCCCGGAAATCGCGTTCGAGCCGCAGAAGTTTCTCGCGCGTGTCGATGCGTGCGTAAAGAAGCACGGCTTTTGTGCCATCGGTGTATCCGAAGGCATTCGCAATATCGACGGTAAATTCGTTTCCGAGTCCGGTCTCGTCGATGCCTTCGGGCATGCGCAACTGGGTGGTGTCGCGCCGTTCATCGCCGACATGGTCAAGCGAGAGCTGAAATTAAAGAATCACTGGGCCGTGGCCGATTACCTGCAGCGCGCCGCCCGTCACATCGCCTCAAAGACCGATGTGTTGCAAAGCTACGCTGTCGGCAAAGCCGCCGTGGAATATGCCGTCAAAGGCATGAATGGTGTGATGCCTGCCATCAAGCGCATCAAGACCAAACCCTACCAATGGGAAGTCATCCCTGCACCACTCGCCGATGTGGCCAACCAGGAAAAGAAAATGCCGCGAGATTTCATCACGTCAGACGGCTTTCACATCACACAAAAATGCCGCAATTATTTGCAGCCACTCATTGAGGGCGAAGCGTATCCGCCGTACGAGAATGGATTACCGCGTTATGTGACGCTGAAAAATGTGGCGGTAAAGAAGAAGCTGGCTGCGTTTTTGTTGTAAGGATTGCCGGAACGCGGCGGCGATTGCATTTCGAAACGCTAGCACTGGAGCGGGTCTCAGGCAAAAAATGTCTGAAAAACCGCACCAATGCTTGTTCTATGCGTTTCACGCGTTTTGAAACCGCCTGACTGGATGTGGGGCCAGCATCCTGCAGGAATGAGGCCCGGCGCGCCGCGTCAACGTTTCCAACTCCACGTCGTTGCAAATTTTTGCTTGCGGCCTCCATTTCGACGCATCGCGTGGGTAGTGACATCTTTCAGCGCAAAGTCAAACTCCCGTCACTGGCGTAGCCTTCCTCTGCTAAAATTGTGCGTTTTTTCATAGTATTAGCAATCCATAACATAGCAGTTCCAGATTCAACCTTTCAGGGAGTGGGTAAATGGCTACCGTTTCAGCAGGTCTTCTCTTTGCCTTGGTATGCGCGTTGTTGGCGCTTGCTTACGGCGCGTGGCAAACCAAATGGATTCTTTCGCAGCCTGACGGCAATGACCGCATGCGCGAAATCGCGGCGGCAATTCAGGCCGGCGCGAAGGCATACCTGAATCGCCAGTACGCAACCATCGGGATTGTCGGAGCGGTGCTGTTTATCGCGATCTGGGCGATTCCAGGGTTGGGCGGCGATACGGCGTTCGGCTTTGCCCTGGGCGCGATTGCCTCAGGTGCTGCCGGCTACATTGGCATGAACGTGTCGGTGCGTGCTAACGTACGCACCGCTGAAGCGGCGCGTCACGGTATCAATCCTGCGCTCAATGTCGCCTTCAAAGGTGGCGCGATTACCGGCTTGCTGGTAGTGGGCCTTGGGCTATTGAGCGTGGTCGTGTTCTTCTACTATCTCCAGGGTTCGGCAACGCACGGTACCAAGATGAGCGACATCATCAAGCCGCTGATCGGTCTTGCTTTTGGTTCTTCGCTGATTTCGATATTTGCACGTCTTGGCGGTGGCATTTTCACCAAGGGCGCTGACGTCGGTGCCGATCTGGTTGGTAAGGTGGAAGCCGGCATTCCTGAGGATGACCCCCGCAATCCTGCGGTGATCGCAGACAACGTCGGTGACAACGTCGGCGACTGCGCCGGCATGGCCGCTGACTTGTTTGAGACTTATGCGGTCACGATTATCGCCACGATGGTGTTGGGCTCGTTGTTGTTGCCCGGTACCGCGACGGTTGCCAACGTGGTGGTGTATCCGCTGGTGTTGGGCGCATTTGCCATCATCGCTTCCATTGTCGGCTGTGCATTCGTAAAAGCCCGCGAGGGCGGCAAGATCATGAACGCGCTATATCGCGGCCTGGCAATTTCAGGCGTGTTGGCTGTGGCAGCGTTTTACCCGATCACCCATTACATGATGGGTGACATCTACCTGCAAGACCCCAAGCTTACGGTCATGAACCTGTGGCTTTGCTGCGTCGTCGGGCTGGTCTTGACCGCACTGATGGTCTACATCACCGAGTACTACACCGGTACCGAATTCAAGCCGGTGCAGCACGTCGCTGAAGCCTCCACCAAAGGCCATGCCACCAACATGATCGCCGGTCTCGGTGTATCGATGCGTTCCACCGCATGGCCGGTGTTGTCGGTCTGTTTGGCAATTTATGCGGCCTACGCATTGGCGGGTTTGTACGGCATTGCGGTTGCCGCGACGTCCATGCTGTCGATGGCCGGCATCGTAGTCGCACTTGACGCATATGGCCCAATCACC
>JAJAYN010000454.1 GCA_026786225.1 Burkholderiales bacterium
CTCGCAGACCACGCGTTTGGTCGCAAGTTGGGCGACGTAGGAATTTTGTAAACGAGTTTGTAGCGTTTATCCAAGTGCGGCAAATTGGAGAAGTGCGTGACACCTTTCTCGTCTTTGAACGCATAAATATTTGCCGTGGCGTCTCGTGTCGTCAGTGAGGCAGCGGCCAACAAGCAGATAATCGCGAGGCGCAGGCTACCGTGACGATAAGCCGTTGCGCTGTTCAAGCTTCGATTTAAGAAACTAATTAACATCATTGAATTTTATAACCATTTCTCATTTGTTTGTCGCTGGCCACCATTGATGACGCCTACATAACCAATCTACGATCAGGTAATCTACTCGTCTATGGAGAAACCAGTAACGCATGATACGGCGAGCCGGGCGAGTTCGCGCATAGGCAAAATCGAACTGCCGTGGCTAATATTGGCGGCACTGTTGATCTCGACGTTGTTGGCCGCATTTCAGAGCTCACGTCAATTGCGTGCTGATGCCGATATGCGATTCGCCGAAATCGCGCAAGTTGAAAAACGCACACTGATTCGACAGTTGCACGATATCGACAATATCCTGCAAGGTGCGCGAGCCTTCCATAAAGCGCTGCCAAATCTGACCCAATCCGCATGGGACACGTACCTCGCTACCTGGCTGCAGGATGGCACCACAAACTCAGGCCTTATCGCGATAGACTTCGTTCCTGGCGAGATTTTGTCGGCCGGGTCTGTCCCGAGCGCGGATCGGCGCGACCGTTCCGTATCTATCAACGACGTGCGCGAGTGGCGTACCTCGCCGCCGATGTTAGAGGCATTGGATCGCGCCGCCTCGACGAACGTTCTAGTCATGTCGGGACCACTGATAATGCCCGCTGGCGCGCCAGCGTCGCCAGGTCGCGTGGCACTGGTTCTACCGCTTGACGCACCGACCGCGACGACGCCGAGTCCCGTCTCAGGCATACAAAGGAAACGGTCGGTGGTCGCCATCGTCGACATTGCTGCAATCGCGTCGAGCTTGACGCTTAATCCCGCGTATGCCGTGAGACACGAGCTTTTCGACGGCAAGACACGCCTGTTTCCCGCTCGTGATGTGACGGCCACGAATGATTTCAACGCCGAGATGACCACGGAAATTCCGGTCGAGTTTGGCCGCCGGACGTTGTTGCTAAAAGTTTCATCGACCCCACAACTCGAAAAATCCCTGCGCAGTAATATGCCGCGGGCAATTCTCGTCATCGGCATCTTCGGCACCATGCTGCTGGGTGCATTGGTTTTACTCCTGACTCGTCTGCGCGCGCAAGCGGAATCGCTTGCCGCGAGCATGACGCGAAAATTGCAGGATCAAACGCGTTTTACCGAAGATTTGATCGAGTTCAATCCAAATCCGATTTTCAGGAAAGACACGGCCGGCAGATTCGTCGTCGTCAATCAAGCGTGGGAGCAGCTTAGCGGTCGCAGCCGCAAGGACGTACTCGGCAAAACCAACCGCGAGTTCCAACGGGGCGGGGTTGCTGCGCAAAACGAAATCCAGGACACGAAGTTACTGGAATCGGAATCGGGTTACGACGCGTCCGAGGCACTCATCACCAATGCCAACGGCCAGCAATTTGAAACGATCATCGCGAAGAAAATACTAAAACGCGCTGACGGCACCATAGACGGCATGATCGGCACCATCACCGATGTCACACTGATCAAAGAACTGGAGCGTAAACTGGCGCGCCAGCGAGAACAGTTGGACCTCGTTATCCGCTCTTCGCAGCAAGGCATTTGGGATATCGACTTGTCAAAAGGCGGCTTCACCTATTTTTCCGATCGGTTCCGCGAAATTCTGGGTTATACCAAGGGCGATTTCCCGCCAACTTTCGAGTGGCGCCACCACATACATCCTGACGACACTGTTGAAGTACAGCGTCGTATTATCGCGCACTTCAAGGGGGTGACATCGCTGTTTGATATCGAGCCTCGCATCAAGCGGCGGGACAATAGCTACATGTGGGTTCGGGTACGGGCGATAGCGCAGCGCGATGCAGCAGGCCGCGCCATTCGCTTTGTCGGATCAATCGCCGATGTCACGGATCGCAAGATGGCTGAGGTCGAGCTTCAAGAGGCCAACATCCGCGTCACCGAGGCGGCACGCGCCAAGGAATCCTTCCTCGCCACCATGAGCCATGAAATTCGCACGCCCCTAAACGGCGTACTGGGCATGGCGAGTCTGTTGAGCGAGACAACGCTCAACGACGAACAACACGACTACATCCGCCTGATCCACGCCTCCGCCGACACGCTGCTGCGGCTTATCGATGATGTACTCGATATCTCGAAAATTGAATCTGGCCGCATGACACTGGAATCGGTTGCCGTTGAAATCGTACCGGTGGTCGAGGATGCCCTTGAGCTGGTTGCGGATAAAGCGCGTGAAAAGGGACTGGCCCTGCTCTTTGACATGCGCGAGGACGTGCCGTTTTATATTTTGGGCGATGCCACGCGGCTACGACAGATCCTGCTGAATCTCCTTTCGAATGCGATCAAATTCACCGCCAAAGGCGAGGTAAAACTTGAACTGAGCACCCGCACGCGAGCCGACGGTCAACTCGAACTTGAAGGCCGTGTGACCGACACCGGTATTGGTATCCCCGCCGAACGTGCCAGCAAGTTGTTTCAGCCATTTACGCAAGTGGATGCATCGACCACACGCAAATATGGCGGTACCGGCCTGGGGTTGGCGATTGTAAGCCGACTTTCTCACTTAATGGGCGGCGATGTTCGCGTTGAGAGTACCGAG
>JAJAYN010000455.1 GCA_026786225.1 Burkholderiales bacterium
ATGGAGATGTTTGGTGAGCATATGCACATGAAAATAATTCATGTCGATGCGGCCGACGAGTTCCTGAGCCAGCTCAAGGGTGTGTCGGACCCCGAGCAGAAACGCAAAATCATCGGCCGCGTATTTGTGGAAATCTTCCAGCGTGAAGCCGCAAAACTCCCGTCGGCGAAGTGGCTCGCACAGGGAACGATTTATCCGGATGTCATCGAGAGCGCATCAGCGAAAACCAAGAAAGCCAACACGATCAAATCGCATCACAACGTCGGTGGTTTGCCGGAATCGCTGCACCTGAAGCTGCTGGAGCCGTTGCGCGAATTGTTCAAAGACGAAGTGCGCAATCTAGGGGTGGCGCTCGGTTTGCCGCGCGCCATGGTATTTCGCCATCCCTTCCCTGGCCCTGGCCTAGGCGTGCGCATTCTGGGAGAAGTGTCTCGCGAGGCTGCCGATCTGCTGCGGTTTGCGGACGCGATTTTCATAGAAGAACTCCGTGCTGCCCGGGACGATGAAGGCAATAGTTGGTACGACAAAGTTGCGCAAGCCTTCGCCGTTTATTTGCCGGTGAAAAGTGTTGGCGTGATGGGCGATGGCCGCACCTATGAAAATGTGGTTGCGTTGCGGGCTGTGCAAACCACCGATTTCATGACGGCGCACTGGGCGGAGTTGCCATACTCGTTGCTGGCAAAGGTATCGAACCGCATCATTAACGAAGTGCGCGGATTCAATCGGGTGGTATACGACGTCTCAGGCAAGCCGCCTGCGACGATTGAGTGGGAATAGGACTTCGCAGTCCTCGTTGAGGGTCCTTCAAATGACTGGCCGCATGAATATTTCTTCCGGCGCACCCTGGGAATCCATCGTTGGCTATTCCAGAGCGGTGCGTATTGGCAACCATCTCTGGGTGGCAGGTACCACAGCCACCGACACTAGCGGCAACGTCGTCGGCGTTGGCGATGCCGCAGCACAAATGCGGTATGCCCTGCAAAAAATCGGTCGTGCATTGATTGAAGCGGGATTCACGTTTGCCGATGTTGTACGTACACGCACCTTTGTCATCGATATCTCCCAATGGGAAACCGTCGGTCGCGTGCACGGCGAGTTTTTCGGTGATGTACGGCCGGCGGCGACGATGGTGGAGGTGTCGAATCTCGTCGATCCAGCGCACCTGATCGAAATTGAAGTCGACGCGTTCAAAGCAGATTGACGCGAGTCGCCATGTTCGAACACGTCTCAAAACCAGTCATACCCCAGCGCCAGTTTTTGTCACGAATGGTGCGCGCGGTATTGCTGGGCGTGGGAATGATTGTGTTCTCACTGACCATTGGCATGGCGGGCTATCTTTTATTTTTTCCAACACTTGACTGGGCGGACGCATTCGTCAATGCCGCCATGATCCTCTCAGGAATGGGGCCACTCGCTGCGCCGGAGACCACCGCCGCCAAGATATTTTCAGGCTGCTATGCGATCTATTCGGGTCTGATGCTAGTCATGAGCGCAGGTGTGGTGTTCGCACCGCTGGTGCATCGTTTCTTGCACAAGCTGCACGCGGATGAGGACGAAGTGCCCGAGGCGAAAAAAAGTGTTCCAAAGAAGAAGCTCTAACCCTTGGCACCGTGTAAAAAGCATTTTTGCGCGACGTGGCTCGGTGCCGCTTGCGCCACAGGAAACAATCAAGTGGGAGTAGCCAGTACGCAAGGAATCGCCTGCTATCAAGCTCATGACGATCGTGACATCCTCAGATTCATTGTTAGAGCGCATCTACCCTGCTATTTGATGACTAAATAAACTGAACACGCCGAACGAATGAAAGCCTTGCTCTATGGCATCAAAAACTGCGACACGATGAAAAAGGCCCGCGTGTGGCTGGATGACAACGGTGTGGCTTATGAATTCCATGACTACAAAGCATCCGGAATCGACCACGCGCGTCTTGAGCGCTGGTGTACCGCGCGCGGGTGGGAGACGCTGCTCAACCGTGTCGGCACCACTTTTCGCGCGCTGCCCGAGGAGGCCAGACAGGTTTCGGACCAGGACGCCGCGATCGCATTGATGCTGGCACATCCCTCCATGATCAAGCGGCCGGTATTGGAACACGACGGCGAAGTGTTGGTGGGTTTCAAACTCGACAACTACGCGAAATACTTTGGCAGGCAGGCATGAATGAAAGACTGAACATGAAGCCCTGGTGCGGTCTCCAGGGCAATAATGGCTGGAAACGCCCGCCAGTGCTTGAGTCTCATTTTTTTATGTCGGATTGCGCCAATTGAGCCCGTCTGACGACGCGTACATGCGTGAAGCGCTCGCACTGGCGCAGCACGCCTGGGATGCCGGCGAAGTTCCTGTGGGGGCGGTCGTTGTAATGGATGGTGTCGTCGTCGGTCGCGGCTTCAACCAGCCCATCTCGTCGAACGATCCGACCACCCACGCTGAAATCGTTGCGCTACGCGATGCGGCGAGGCACCTCAAAAACTATCGCCTCGTCGATTGCGAGCTGTACGTGACCCTGGAACCCTGCATGATGTGCGTGGGCGCAATGCTGCATGCAAGGCTGAAACGCGTTGTTTTTGGTGCCTGCGATCCCAAGACCGGTGTGTGCGGGAGCGTAATCAATCTTCCTGCGGAAGAGAAACTGAATCATCACGCAAAGTTTGAGGGCGGCGTATTGAGTGAAGAATGCGGTGCGATGTTGAAGGCGTTTTTTCAGTCGCGACGCAAAGTGTTGCCGCCATGAAGGTGAAAAATATTGTCGTCGTCCCGACGCATTGAATCATGCCAGAATGGCCGCAAAACGATAACCAAGAACTGCGGCACGGAGGAGGTGGAATGCATCACTTAAGCGCACTGGACGCCTTGTTTTTGCACATGGAAACGCCGGACATGCCCATGCACGTCGGTGGCCTGATTCTGCTGGATAAGCCCAAGGGGCACCGCGGCAGTTTCTACAAGAAGATTCGTGAGCACCTTGTTAACCGCATGCATCTGGCGCCGCTGTTTTCCCGCAGACTGGCCTTTATGCCTCTGGACCTCGTCAACCCCATCTGGCTGGGTGGTGCAGATGTCGATCTCGATTACCACATCCGTCACAAGACACTGCCCAAGCCCGGCACGCAGGCGCAACTGGAGACGATGGTTGCGCAGTTGCACGAAGGCATGCTGGATCGCGACCGGCCACTGTGGCAGTTCACGGTCATCGAAGGTTTGCAGAATGGCCAGGTGGCGTTTGCCAGCCGCATACATCACGCGGCGCTTGACGGCCAAGGTGGCGTCGCGTTGGCGCAGGCGATGTTCGACACCGAATCCACGCCGCGATCGGTTGAGTCGGCAGAAGAGAAAGCCAAACGCCTGCCGCCATCGACCGCGAAAATGCTCTCTGCAGCATTTCGCAATACGGTGGCGCAATACGGAAAAATAATCCGGGCGGTACCGAACGCGGTCAAGGTGATCGGCAAAGTGGGATCGATGGCGCTATCGGCGTCGCAGGCAAAAAAAGCAGGCGCACCGTCTGAGCAGGGAACCGGCATTCCCGAGCTGGCCGATATCAAGCCCGGTGATTCGCCGGAAAATGCCGCCAAGTCTCTGCTCAAGAAAATTCCTGGGGGCATTACGCTTGGCCCGCGTACGCCGTTCAACGTCGCCATCAGTGGTAAGCGCGCCTTCGTTGGCGTGCAACTCTCCCTGGCGGAAACCAAACTCGTCGCCAGACACTTCGATGGCAAGCTCAACGATATCGTCATGGCGATCGTTGCGGGTGCATTGCGCCGCTATTTCGCGCAGGACAACAAGGTGCTGTCCAAGTCGATGGTCGGGGCGATCCCCGTCAGCTTGCGCGCACCGGGCGATACGTCGCAAAGCAATCAAGTGACCATGATGCTGGTGAACATGGCCACGCAGATCGCCGATCCCAGGAAACGGCTCGCTGCAATCATCGCTGCCAGCAATAAATCCAAGGCCATCACCGGCACCATGAAAAGTGTGATGCCGATGGATATGCCCTCACTTGGCATCCCGTGGCTGCTGAGCATCATTTCGCCACTCTACAAGCTCGCCATTTCCACCAATCGCATTCCGGTGGTCGCCAACATCGTGATCTCCAACGTGCCGGGGCCACCCGACGCGCTCTACCTGGCTGGCGCAAAGATGACAGCTAATTTTCCGGTGTCCATCGTGACGCATGGGCTCGGGCTCAACGTCACGATACAGAGTTACAACGGCTCGCTCGATTACGGTCTCATTGCCTGCAGGCGCACCGTGCCCAACCTGCGCAAGTTTGCCGACGCCATGCAGGCAGCGCATCAGGAATTGCTCGATCTGATGCATGCGGACGCGGGTGCTGGCGCTGCAGTGCCTGCGAAGGTAACGCCGAAGCCAGCTGTCAAGGTAAAACCCGCAGCGAAACCCAACGCCAAACCGACTGCGAAAAAGAAAGACGGCACCAGGAAATTGACCGGCGGCAACGTGAAGGCCAAGGCAGCGCGTGCATAATCCACGCAGCAAAAATCGCAAGCGGAGCGGCGCTGATACAACGGCGCCACCTGAACAATTTTCTGGAGATGTAATGGAGAACGCCGAAACGTTCAGTCCGCTTAAAGCGCCCGGTGCACTGCTGATCGCATTAGAAGGCCGTGCGCCGCTGGAACTGGGCGTAACGCTGGCCACATGGCCGTTGCTGAAGACGGCCCCATCGGGAGACGGACACGCCGTCATCGTCTTCCCCGGCCTTGGTGCGGGTGACCTGACGACGGTACCGCTGCGCAATTTTCTCAGCGCGCAAGGATACGAGACTTACGGCTGGGACTTGGGCCTGAACTTTGGTCCTCGAGAAGGTGTGCTGAAAAAAAGTATCGACCGCGTGCAAGAGATCCAGCAGGAATCCGGACGC
>JAJAYN010000456.1 GCA_026786225.1 Burkholderiales bacterium
GAACCAGCCTGCTTTTATTCACATATTCGTACGTTACTAGGCGTTAAGTAAGTGCCATTCGGGTCAGCGTCAAATTGTTTTCCACTAAAAACACCTTCCCTGCGAGTCTTGCTCGCTAACCCGTAAAGATGAAAAACTATTTGACTGTGACACCTGGTGTTCCGGGGACGTGATCGACTGGCCGCAGCAGAAGGCGTGATTCAGGCTGCCAAACCAACATCCGGCAATTGCGGCCGTGTTGCCAAGGCGCGTTTCATCATCGCTTCAACTTCTGCTACTTCGTTGGCATTGAGCGCGAGCCGTGGCGGGCGGGTGAGCGCACTGCCGCGTCCCACAATGTGTTCGCACAGTTTGATGCACTGGACCAGATCGGCGCGTGCATCGAGATGCAGCAGCGGCATAAACCAGCGATAGATTTCCATCGCTTCGGCGTAGCGCCCCGCGCGAGCAAGCCGGAACAGGGTTTCGCCTTCGCGCGGAAATGCATTCGACAATCCTGAAACCCAGCCCACCGCGCCGACCATGATGCTCTCGACCACGACATCGTCGAGCCCCGCGAACAATATAAATCGATCACCGACCATATTGTAGAGATCGGTAAAGCGTCGCGTGTCGCCGGAAGACTCCTTGAAGTAAACGATGGTTTCGCAATCGCTGAGCGAAGCGAGGATTGCCGGGGTGACATCGTTCTTGTAGATCGGCGGGTTGTTATAGACCATCATCGGCAGGTCGCTCGCCCTGGCGACGCTGCGAAAGTGTGCCGCCGTTTCGTGTGGTTTGGATGAATACACCAGCGGCGGCATCACCATCACCCCATCGAGGCCGATGCGGGCGGCTTCTTTCACCATGTCGATGGCAAACGCCGAGGTAAATTCAGCGATGCCGCTCACGACCGGTACGCGTCCGCGCGTAACTGCCTTCGCGGTTTCCATCACCGCGATCTTTTCGGATTTGCTGAGCGAACAATTTTCGCCCACGGTGCCGCAAACGACGAGGCCTGATACGCCGTCCGTGATCAGGCCTTCGATGACACGCGCCGTGGCGTCGATGTCCAGCGAAAAATCCTCGCGGAATTGCGTCGTTACTGCAGGAAAAACACCATGCCAATGTGATTTCACTGTGGAACTCTCCGGTTGGTCATTCGAGGAAGGGCCTGCGGCATAGCGGGACGGCAATGATGCACGGTCTGCGATTGAGCGCTGGGCAATAGGTGTGGGGTTAAATAGCCGTGCATCTAGCGCAAAGAGCATTTGGCGCAAAGAATATCACCGAAAATTCGCGAGGCGAAAGCCGCGTGCCACATGCCGCAGTCCGGTCACCCAAGGACGCGCTGGCGTGTCAAGACGCGATCACGGCATTTGGGATGCTGGCAGAGATGTACAACGCGCAGTATCATTAATTCATGCTGATCAAATCTCGCGCCTGTCTTACGTTTTCGCTCCTCGTTGCTGCCGCGCCGTTGCTGGCCGCACCGCCCGCCGTGGGTGGCTGCCAGGTATTTCCGACGAACCACTTCTGGAATACGCCCATCGACCAGTTGCCCGTCGATAGCGTGAACTCGGCGAACTGGGTAAACAGTGTTGGACCTACCCGGTCGCTGCACGCCGACTGGGGCAATAAACTCAATGACGGTAGTGTTCCACCCATCAACGAAATTCTCTCCTACGGTATTCCCTTTTCTGCAGGGCCGAGCCCGATGCTGGCGACGATCACGTTTGACGTTGCTAACGAAAGTGATCCCAACCCATACCGAATTCCATCTAATGCGGCGGTCGAAGGCGGTGCCAGCAGCGATGGCGATAGGCATGTTTTGTCGGTTGATACGACTGCCTGCAAACTGTACGAACTCTTTTCTGCCACGCAGACGTCCAACAACACGTGGAATGCTTCCTCAGGCGCCATATTCGACTTGAACTCGAATGCGTTGCGCACGGCGGGCTTCACATCAGCGGATGCGTCCGGCCTCGCCATTTTTCCGGGCCTGGTGCGCTGGGAAGAGGTTGAAGCGGGCGAGATTGCGCACGCGATTCGATTTACCGCCGCAAATATCTGGGGCTCATTGGATATTATCCTGCACAAATATATTTGGCCGGCACGGCACTGGTCCGGGAGCCAGAACAATCCAAACTACCCGCCGATGGGCGCGCGGTTTCGGCTCAAGGCGTCGTTCAATATTTCGGCATTCGACAGCCGCACCCAGGTTATTCTTCGCGCGTTCAAGAAATACGGCATGGTGCTGGTCGATGGCGGCAGCAACTGGTTCTTCCAGGGCGTCTCCAGTACCAGCTGGCCCGACATTGTGCTTAGCCAGTTAAATGGCGGGATGATCAAGGGCGGTGACTTTGAAGTCGTCGATACGTCGCTGCTGCAAATCAACGTTAACAGTGCGCAGGCCGTTCAGGTGCCAAGTGCGCCCGCGAATGTAATCGCGACATCGGCAAACACGCAGGTCACCCTGAGTTTTACCGCGCCTGCAGACAACGGCGGTTCCCCAATCGTGACGTCGGTGCTTTATCCGGCCTATAAAGCCACCTGCAATCCCGGTGCGAAAACCGCCACGGGCAACACCTCGCCGCTGATTGTGACGGGGCTCACCAACGGCACCCCATACACCTGTACCGTTGCCGCCGCCAACGTGACCGGTGTGGGCGCGGCCTCGTCCAACGTAAACGTCACGCCGCGCTCCCCATTCAGCATCGCGGCAATCCTGTTGCTGCTGTTTGATTGACCCCCGATTGCCCGCATATGTCTGCGTGAAGCATTTTCGGTGCGATATTTATTTCGTATCGGCGAAAGTGAAAAAAACCATCGCGACGCGATGAAGAAATGGAGGCATGGTCATGAACGCAAAAATCACCGCGCGGTTCGCGCACGTTGTCCTGGCGACATTGTTATTGGCCTGTGCCACCAGCGCGCGCGCCAATTTCCACTTGTGGCAGATAAACGAGGTCTATTCCAACCAAAGCGGGTCGGTGCAGTTTGTCGAACTCTCGACCACATCTGCGGGACAGCAATTTCTGCTCACCCATACGATCACCTGCACACAGGGTGTCACGACCCGCACCTTCACTTTTCCGTCAGATCTGGCGGCAGGCACAGCGAACAAGAAATTTCTCATCGCCACACCGGCCTTCGCCGCGCTCGGTATTGTCACACCCGACTACATCATGCCCGAGGGCTTTCTGTTTACGGGCAAGGCAACGCTTAACTTTGGCGAGTCGGCCAGCGTGCTAGCCTACGCGGCACTCCCCACCGACGGCACGCAATCGATCAACGCCAGCGGCATTGCGGGCGCGAACTCCCCAACCAACTACGCGGGCGTGGCGGGATCGATTAGCAGCGCGCCGCCTGCGACGCTGAATAATTTCCTCGGCGCCAATCTCAATGGCATTGCCGATTTCCGTCGTAACCACGAGTATGTCGATGTCATGCGCCAATCGCGACTTTTCCGTACGGTAGCGGACCCATTCAATGCCCCCCCGATTGCCGTCGGTGCCGATGGTTGGCCGACGGGCGATTTTGGCGTGACACTGATGGCCGCACAAACGGATGTCACCGGTATCGCGGGCACGTACAAAGGGATCTTTAACGGGCAGGCCACGGTGACTTCGGCAGCCAGCGGCAGCGTAAGCAATGTCGTCTACACATCGGGTAACAATACGACGACGTTCGATCTGACTTTCCCGGCACCTACCGAGACGATGGCACTGCGCTTTCAGTCGGTACCGCCCCTCAATCCGGTGAAAAACCTGCGTGTGATCCGCCCCGGCTTTTCTACCACCAGCCCACCTACCTTTACGCCCGCGTATCTCAATCATATTTCGCGCTTTAAGGTGTTGCGCTTTATGGA
>JAJAYN010000457.1 GCA_026786225.1 Burkholderiales bacterium
GCTCTCGGGCAACGGCGTGCTCGCCGCCTTGCGCGAGAAGGGTGTGGATGCGCACGCCTTCGACCCGGTGGTCAATTCACTATTTGATCTGCCCCGCGAAAAATTCGACCGCGTGTTCATCGCGTTGCACGGCCGCTTCGGCGAGGACGGCACCGTTCAGGGCGTGCTTGAGACATTGAAGATTCCCTACACAGGCTCGGGCGTAATGGGCTCCGCACTCGCGATGGACAAATGGCGCACCAAGCTTATCTGGCAGGCGGCAGGCATCCCGACGCCGAAATACCGCATGCTCACCGCAGACAGCAACTGGCGCGCGATCGTCGAGGAATTGAAATTGCCGCTGATCGTGAAGCCCGCGCGAGAGGGTTCCAGTATCGGTGTGACAAAAGTAAACACCGCCAATGAATTGATCGGCGCGTTTCAACTTGCGTACAAACTCGATCCGCTCGTCATCGCCGAGGAATTTATCGCGGGTCAGGAACTGACGGCATCGGTGGTCGGCGGTGATGCCTTGCCGCTGATCCGTATCGAAGCCCCTGAAGGTGCCTACGACTATCAGAACAAATATTTCACAGACGACGTCAAATATCATTGCCCGTCAGGTATTCGTGCCGACATTGAAGAAGATATTCGCGCGACGACGCTAAAAGCGTTTCGCGTTCTCGGCTGCGAGGGCTGGGGCCGCGCCGACATGATGTTGTCACCCGATGGCCGTGTCAGCTTTCTCGAAATCAATACCACGCCCGGCAAGACCAGCCACACGCTGGTACCGATGGCAGCGCGCGCAGTCGGATTGAGTTATCCGCATCTGTGCATGCGTATTTTGCAAACAGCATCGCTCAAGAGCTGACCTGATGGCACGCCAACCAAAACCTCAACCCAGACACGCAGCCGCGCCCGCCGCGCACTTCACCCGCAATCGGGTGGTGGTGATCGCGGTCTCGATGCTGGCGATGTTGATTGCGGCGGTACTCGCCTGGCTGGCCATGGGATCGTTTTCAAAGCGCGCCGATTCGTCGCCAATATTTCCCATCCGGCAAGTGACGTTTGTCGGCGACATGCAGCGTGTGGATGCGGCAGAACTCGCGCGCGCGGCGAGCGGCATACGCGGCAACATGCTCGAAACAAATTTGAACGATGTGAAGGCTGTGTTCAAGCAGGTGCATTGGGTGCGTAACGCCGATGTGCGCCGCCGCTTTCCGGCAACGCTTGAAGTCAGTGTCGAAGAACATCGGCCGTTTGCAAGATGGAAGGATGATGAATCCGAGCGGAGGCTGCTGGTGAACACCTTCGGCGAAGTATTTGAGGCACCCTTGGACGCGCCGCTGCCGGTGTTCAGTGGGCCGGAGGGCACGGCCAGCGATGTACTCGCCAGCTACGAGAAATTTGTCGCCCAGCTTGCCGTGATCAGCCAGACACCGTCTGCCGTCGCGCTTTCCGCCCGACGCGCCTGGCAGATCAGGCTCGATAACGGCGCATCGCTTGCGCTGGGTCGTACTGAAGTCAGCGAGCGACTGGATCGATACGTAAAGGCCTATGCCGCTATACCAGCGCTGCAGCTTGCCAATGCGCAGGTCGATCTGCGTTACCAGTCGGGAATGGCGCTGAAGGGCACCGATGTCAAAGCCAGCAAGCCCGTGACGGGCACGGCGACGAAACCTGTAAAAAAAGCGACGGTCAAATTATGAAGAATCGAGCCTATGAATAAGCCGCGCGAAACCAAAAACCTGCTGGTCGCGCTCGACATCGGCACCTCAAAGATCGTTGCCATCGTCGCCGAGGTGACGCCGGACGGTGCGCTGGAGATTCTCGGGCTGGGACAGCATCCGTCCAAGGGATTGAAAAAGGGCGTGGTCGTCAATATCGAAGCCACCGTCACCGGCATTCAACGCGCGCTGGAAGAAGCCGAGCTAATGGCCGACGTGAAAATCCGTGATGTGCTCACCGGCATTGCCGGCTCGCATATCAAGAGCTTCAACTCGCACGGCATGGTCGCGATCAAGGACAAGGAAGTCTCGCAGTTCGATGTTGATCGTGTGATCGAGACTGCGCGCGCGGTGAATATCCCGATGGATCAACAAATACTCCACATCCTCACGCAGGAATTCATCATCGATGGCCAGGAGGATGTGCGCGAACCGGTCGGCATGAGTGGCGTGCGCCTTGAAGTGAAAGTGCATATCGTCACCGGTGCGGTGTCGGCGGCGCAGAACATCATGAAGTGCGTCAGGCGTTGCGGGCTTGAAGTGCGCGATCTGGTCTTGCAGCCACTGGCTTCGGCGATCGCCGTTTTATCGCAGGACGAGAAAGATCTGGGTGTGTGCCTGGTCGATATCGGTGGCGGCACCACAGACATCGCTGTTTTCACCGGCGGCGCGATTCGCCATACGGCGGTCATTCCGATTGCAGGTGATCAGATCACCAACGATATCGCCATGGCCCTTCGCACACCGACCAAAGACGCGGAGGACATCAAGATGGCGCACGGTTGCGCGTTGCGTCAGCTCGCCAGTGTCAATGATGTGATCGAAGTGCCGGGTGTGGGCGATCGCGAGCCGCGGCAGATGTCGCGGCAGACGCTCGCCGAGGTGATCGAGCCGCGTGTGGAAGAACTCTATTCGCTGATCCAGCGCGAATTGCGCGCCAGTGGCTTCGAGGAATTGCTGTCATCGGGCATCGTCCTGACCGGTGGCAGTGCGGCGATGCAAGGCATGGTTGAACTGGGTGAGGAAGTCTTCCATATGCCGGTGCGCCTCGGTGTGCCCAGTTACGCGGGCGGGTTGGCCGAGGTGGTTCGTAACCCACGCTTCTCGACCGGCGTGGGGTTGCTCGTATCGGGATTGGA
>JAJAYN010000458.1 GCA_026786225.1 Burkholderiales bacterium
GTTAAGGTCAATGGCCGCACGGTTGAAGTCATTGAAGAGGTGCTTCTGGACAAACCCTTTTGCAAGTTGTTGCATTTCAAAAAGGCACGAGCGACTTTAAACGAACCGAGGGTGCTGATCTTTGCGCCGCTGTCGGGACACTTTTCCACGCTGCTTCGCGACACCGTGCGCACTATGTTGCCGCACCACGATGTAATCATCACCGACTGGAAGGACGCGCGCGAAGTTTCGCTCGCGGAAGGCCCGTTTCACTTCGATGACTATGCCGCTTACGTGCAGGAATTCATCCGCTTCATGCGCGGCGCGCATCACGCCAAAATACACGTGGTGTCCGTATGTCAGCCGACGGTGCCCGTACTGGCCGGTATCTCGTTGATGGCCGCGCAAGGCGAGGCGCTCCCCAACAGCATGACGATGATGGGTGGCCCGATTGATGCCACCAAGAATCCAACGTCGGTTAACGATTTCGCCATGCGTCGTCCAATTTCATGGTTCGAGCAAAACGTGATTGAGCGCGTGCCGGTGAAATATCCCGGTGCCATGCGTCGCGTCTATCCTGGGTTTTTGCAGCACACTGGGTTTATCGCGATGAATCCGGATCGTCACATGGATTCGCATATTGACTATTACAAGCAATTGGTTGCTGGCGACGGCGAAAGTGCCGAGGCGCACCGCAAGTTTTACGATGAATATAACGCCGTGATGGATCTGCCGGCTGAATATTATCTGGATACCATCGTGCGGGTGTTCCACGACCAGAGCCTCGCGCGCGGCAGCCTTGAAGTCGCGGGCGAAATGGTCAGGCCGGCCAGCATAAAGAAATCAGCACTCTTCACGATTGAGGGTGAGCTTGATGATATTTCGGGTAGCGGCCAAACACAGGCGGCGCACACGCTTTGTACCGGCTTGCCAGCGGCGAAGCGCCAGCATTACACGGCACCAGGGGTAGGACACTACGGGATTTTCAGTGGACGCAAGTATCGTGAGATGATTTATCCGCAGGTACGGAAATTCATTGCCAAACACAACTGAGAACTTTCATGACCGATCCCGCGAGCGCACCAATCCCCGATTATTTTGCATTGTTCCAGTCGATGCTCAATCCCGCTGGGGCAAATCCGGGCGCGGCGGCTCCGTCGATGTTCGCAATGCTGGATCCGAAAGAAATTGAGCGAAAAATCAGTGAACTTGAAACGGTGGTGACTTGGTTGAAGGGCACGGTCGGCATGGTAGAGCTGTCCTTGCAGACGCTCAAGTATCAGCAGACCGCGCTCGCTTCATTGGGCGAGGTGAGCAAAAGCGTACAGACGGGCGCAAGCGATGCCGCACCCAATTTCGAGGCGTTGGCCAAGAGCGGCGCCGCGATCAATCCTGCGCTATGGGCGTGGAATATGATGCAGCAGACTGCTCCCGCTGAAGCATCCAGGCCGGCATCTGCCCCCAAGAAAAAAACCGCATCGCGGAAGTCACGCTAACGAGTCCGAGGTGTTTGCCGCCGGCCAAACCTCAAGTACTGGCGCGGCTTCGCATGGCAAATCTAGCTGCTGACCAATGAATATAAGGGTCTGCGCGCATTCACATTGGGCGGCGTGTGGTGTTACCGAATTCTTTCCAGCACGACAAAATCCATCGCGTAGATGTTTTTCTCGTCTGCGACACGATGCACGCGTGAGACTTCTGCCCACTGTTTCGCATCCAAAACAGGAAAAAATATATCGCCGTCAGGCGAGGCATCCACTTCGGTGATCAAGATTCGATCTGCGCGCGGCAATGCGTCCATATAGATTGTTGCGCCACCGATCACGTACGCTTCCAGGTTCGCTGCTGACCGAAGGCAAGCGTCGAATGCCTGCTCAAGCGAGGCCATGATCTCCACCCCGTCGGCATGCATCGTGGCATTGCGGCTGATGACGATGTTTCGCCGTCCCGGCAAGGGATGACCGATTGATTCGAAGGTCTTCCGCCCCATGATGACAGGATGACCCGTGGTCATTTTTTTAAAATAGGCAAAGTCAGCCGGCAAATGCCACGGCATTTTGTTTTTGCTGCCAATGACGCGATTTTTTGCCATCGCGACAATCAGTGAGATGCGCATTTCCGCCGCCTCATACGGCAATCGGTGCTTTGATCGCAGGGTGCGGATCGTAATTGCCGAGCGTAAAATCCTCGAACTTGAACGCAAACAAATCCTTGATATCCGCGTTGAGTTGCATATTTGCGATGCCTCTTGGCGCACGCGCCAATTGCTGCTGCGCCTGGTCGAGATGATTCAGATACAGATGGGCATCGCCCAGCGTATGCACGAAATCGCCGGGCTTGAGATTGCAGACTTGCGCCACCATCATTGTCAGGAGTGCATACGAGGCGATATTGAACGGTACGCCGAGAAAAATATCGGCGCTGCGCTGATACAACTGACAGGAGAGTTTTCCGTCGGCGACGTAGAACTGGAACAGCGCGTGGCAGGGTGCCAGCGCCATCCTTGAAATATCGGCCACGTTCCAGGCAGAAACGATGATCCGGCGAGAATCAGGGTTAGTGCTTATTTGTTTCAACACTTCGCTGATCTGGTCGATGTGCCCGCCGTCCGGTGTTGGCCATGACCGCCATTGATGACCGTAGACAGGCCCTAAATCGCCGTTCGCATCGGCCCATTCGTCCCAAATGGTTACGCCGTGTTCGTTCAGATAGGCGACGTTTGTACCACCCTGCAAAAACCACAGCAGTTCGTGGATGATCGAGCGCAGATGTATCTTTTTAGTCGTCAGGATCGGAAATCCCGCGCCAAGATCAAAGCGCATCTGATGGCCGAACACGGATTTCGTACCGGTGCCGGTCCGATCCGTTTTTAGAACCCCAGTCGTCATGACGAGGCGCATTAAATCGAGGTAAGTACTATCGAAGGGGTTAGTCATATCA
>JAJAYN010000459.1 GCA_026786225.1 Burkholderiales bacterium
CGCCTACACCGCCCGCTGCACCGGCTGCGCCTTCCTCAGTCAAGCAAGCGATCACGATCCAGGCTGAAGCGCTGTTTGATTTCGACAAATCCGTGTTGAAGCCAGCTGGCAAAAAGTCCATTGACGACGCAATTGCCAAGATGCAGCAAATTGACGTCCAAATGGTGATCGCAACCGGACACACCGACTCTGTCGGCACCGATGCTTACAACCAGAAACTTTCCGAGCGTCGCGCAACATCGGTAAAAGAATATATGGTGTCCAAAGGTGTCGCTGCTGCCAAGATCACCACGCTGGGCAAAGGTGAAACACAACCGGTCGCCACCAACAAGACTGCCGAAGGCCGCGCGAAGAATCGCCGCGTGGACATCGAGTTCAAAGGCGTGTCGAGGTAATAAGCACTTAATGTTTCGCAAGAGCCCCGCTTAACGCGGGGCTTTTTGTTTGTAGGCTTAATTTTTGAGATGATTGATTCAGGTTGAAATGACAACGACGCAAATGATTTCCCCGCGATGGCTCGTTCCGGTTGAACCTGCGGGCTTGGTGCTGGAAAACCACGCGCTAGTCGTCGATCACGGCAGAATTCTGGCTGTCCTCCCCGTAGATGTCGCGCGCGGTCGCTTCACCGGCGTTCCCGAACTGGTTCTACCCGGCCACATACTCATTCCGGGCCTGATCAATTTGCATACGCATGCCGCCATGACACTGATGCGCGGCCTCGCCGACGACACGCCTCTGATGACATGGCTCAACGACCATATCTGGCCAAACGAAGCAAAGCATCTGTCCGAAGCGTACGTGTTTGACGGCACCGAATTGGCAACAGCAGAAATGATCCGCTCGGGTACCACCTGCTTCGCCGACATGTACTTCTATCACGATGTGGCAGCGCGGGCCGCGCTGAAGTCCGGAATGCGGGCAGCGCTGGGCGGTGCAATTCTGGAATTCCCGACGCCATACGCTGCAGATGCTGAGGCCTATATCGAGAAATGCCTCGCACCCCGGGACGAGTTCGCCAATGATTCACGTCTGAAACTGATGCTGGCACCGCATGCGCCGTACACCGTCAGCGACAAAACGTTTGCACGTATTTCTACCATCGCGGCCGAAGCGGATTACCCGGTCATGATGCACATCCACGAAACGCTGGATGAAATTGCACAGGGTGAAAAGGAATACGGCTGTCGTCCGATTGAACGCCTCGAATGGCTCGGAATTCTTGGGCCGAATCTCATCGCGGTGCATTGTGTGCATCTGACGCCAGTTGAGATCGATATCTACGCCAGGCTCGGCGTACACGTGGCACATTGCCCGGCATCGAACCTGAAACTCGCCAGTGGTATTGCACCCGTCAGCGCAATGCTGAAAGCCGGCATCAATGTCGGCATTGGCACCGATGGCGCTGCCAGCAATAACCGCCTGGATATGCTCGGTGAAACACGCCTCGCCTCGCTTCTGCAGAAGGGCACGACCGGCGACGCTGCCGCTTTGCCTGCGCATCAGAAGCTGGAGATGGCAACGCTCAATGCCGCCAAGGCGTTGGGCTGGCAGGATGAAATCGGCTCACTGGTGGCGGGCAAAGCCGCCGACATGACTGCAATCGACTTGTCATCAATCGAAACGCAGCCGGTCTATGATCCGGTCTCGCATATCTTCCATGCGGCGGGCCGCGAAAGTGTGAGTCACGTCTGGGTGAATGGGGAACTGTTGCTGGACAATCGGACTCTCATCCGTCAGGATTTGAATGAATTGAAAACGAAAGCGGCCATCTGGCAGCAACGCTTTGCGAGTAAATGAGAATGCATGAAACGTCCAGTGCAAATAGCAACGTAGATCAGGCCGAACTTGCCAAATTTGGTGCGCTTGCCGCACGCTGGTGGGACCCAAATAGCGAATTCAAACCGCTCCACGACATCAATCCGCTGCGCCTGGCATGGATCGACAAGCACGCAGGCCTGGCAGGCAAACGTGTAATCGATATCGGCTGTGGCGGCGGTATCCTTGCCGAGAGCATGGCGCGGCGTGGTGCTGATGTGACGGGTATCGATTTATCGGAGAAGCCGCTCAACGTCGCGAAATTACACTTGCTTGAAAGTGGGCAGCACGTTGAATACCAGTTGATCGCTGCTGAAGAAATCGCGAAGCAGCAACCGGAAAGTTTTGATTGTGTCACCTGCATGGAAATGCTGGAGCACGTTCCTGACCCGCTCTCCACCGTGCGCGCTGCCGCAACCCTTGCCAAGCCCGGTGGCTGGATATTTTTTTCCACCCTGAACCGCAATCCAAAATCGTTTCTGTTCGCCATCATTGGCGCAGAATATGTATTGAATCTCCTGCCCAAAGGCACGCACGAATACCGGCGATTCATCACACCGGCAGAGCTCGCCGCGATGGCGCGGGATGCGGATCTCACTGTGACCGAATTTATCGGGATGACCTACAATCCGTTCAGCAAAATCTATGCGCTTAACGAAGATGTGAGCGTGAATTACATTGTGGCCTGCCGCAAACCTGCCTGATCCGCGTTGACCGTAAACCCCATGAACCGCCGACATTTCCTGTCACTCGCTTCTGCCGCGCCGCTGTTAAGCCTGCCGTGGGCGAGTGGCCTGTACGCGAGCACGGGTGCGGCGAGGCGGCCACCTTCCCTACTGGTGCTGGTGTATCTGCGCGGCGGCAACGATGCCTACAACACGTTCGTACCGCTTAACGATGCGCGTTACCGGAAACTGCGGCCCAATATTGCGATTGCACGCGAGCAGGTCATCCCGTTTTCGGCCACGCACGGCTTCAATGAAGCGTTGAAGCCACTGCTCCCCCTATGGGAAAACAGGGAAATGTTGCTGCTGCAAGGTATCGGCCAGCAGGAAGTCACCAATCAGCACTTTCGCGATGTCGAGACGCAGTTCACTGCGGCCAGCCCAGACCAGTATTACGCCGATGGCTGGCTCACCCGTGCCCTGGGCGCCAATGTCGGCAATGACAGGCTGGGCAAATCACAGCTCGATGCGATTGCGTTCGGTGACCTCGACATTCGCGAAGCCGATCCGATGGGCCCATTTCGTGGCAACAAAGCCCGTGTCATCAACATGCAGCATCCGTCGGAATGGCTTAGCGGCCAAAAGGTGACTGGCACGCAATACCTTGCGACTGCGCCCGCGCGTACATTTGCAGAAACATTCTCACAGCCACATCGCGTGACGCTTAAAACCAGTTTTCCCACCAATGAATTTGGCGATGCATTGCGAGCGACTGCGGAACTTGCCGCCGCAGGCTTGGCCCCGCCCGTTGTGCACATCACGCTGACCGCAAGCGATGACGATCAACACCATGCATTCGATACGCACTGGGACCAGCATAAATATCATGGCCCGACGCTGACGCGCCTTGCCGAAGGCCTTGCAGCGTTCCGCAATGCCATGCGCGAAATCGGCCTCTGGGATACCACGCTCGTGGCGACGTACGACGAATTCGGACGCTGCCCGAAGGAGAATGACAAACAAGGGACCCATCACGGCTGGGGCTCCACACATTTTGTCCTTGGCGGAAAAGTAAAAGGCGGTCTGCTCGGCGAGCCCATCCCGGTCGTTGATGTATTCGCCATCGATGGCCCGCCGCCCGTGATCGACTATCGTGAACTTTACACCTCGATTATCGAGCAATGGTGGGGCGGCAAAGCGCGCGGCGTGTTTGATCGCAGCTTCAAACCGCTAGATATACTGCGCAGTTAGTTGGCTGCCGCGCAGTTATTTGGCTCCCAACATCGCAACCTCCCGCCGGTGAGCATCTTGGCCGCGAACGCTGTCAAGGCGGTATTGTTTGATCTGGACGGCACCTTTGCCGATACCGCGCCCGATATGGCGCGTGCCCTGAACGTCATCCGTCATCGCCACGGCCTCACTGCCCTGCCTCTGTCTGCGGTCCGCCCGCATGTGTCGCACGGTGCGCGCGGCATGCTGGAGGTCGGCTTTGGCATCAACCCGCAACACGCAACTTTTGCTGCATTGCGCGATGCGTTCTACGACGAATATCAGGAAAATATATGCATTGAAAGCACGCTTTTCGCGGGCATCGATTCGCTCGTCAGTGCGCTGGAACAACACGCAATCGCCTGGGGCATCGTCACCAACAAGGCTGCACGTTTTGCCTTGCCCATCGCTGAAGCGCTGGGTTTCGCACAACGCGCCGGGTGCATCGTCTGCGGCGACACGACACCACACACCAAGCCACACCCTGCGCCACTGCTGCATGCGGCGGACTTGATTGGCATTGCACCAGCTGACACGCTGTACGTAGGCGACGATGCCCGCGACATTCAAGCGGCACATGCCGCGGGCATGCGCGGCGTCGTCGCCGAGTATGGTTACATCGGTGCGGATATCGATCCAAGCCTGTGGGGAGCGGCATTTTCGATCAACGCGCCGTTGGCGCTGAAGCCTCTGGTCTGCGGTTAACCGCATTACCCAAGGGCCGCGCCGACACGGCTTGAAATTCAGGGCTTCACCCCGACATTGAGCGTAGAATCAACAAATCGAATTCGGGGCCGACCTGGTTTCGACGTGGGCTACAAAGCAGAACCGTGCATACCGAGGGGTGGTCACCTCGTAAATACAACCGCAAACCAATAGTCGCAAACGACGAAAACTACGCTCTAGCTGCTTAAACCCAGCTGGACTCTGCACCGGTGGGCCTCAACGCCGGGTGTAGCAATACACAGCAGAGTCATTAACGAGGATCGCTTCATGTCGGGTCACTTGGCACGAAGTTAAATTTAGGTGGCTCGCTCCTCACCAGCCTGCCCGTTGGCGTGTGAGAGGTCAGAATCAAATACCGGGATCTAAGTATGTAGAGCGGCCTGTAGAGGGCTTGCGGACGCGGGTTCGATTCCCGCCGGCTCCACCAACAAGTAAAAACGCCATCCGGCTTCATCGGATGGCGTTTTTACTTGTTGATTGCAGTTAGCGGGAACCGAATCCGCGTCCGGCACGGACGCGGGATGAGCCCGGACACAAAACAAGCCCTGCGGCTTGTTTTGTGCCTGCCGAATACGAGCGCCATGCAGGGCGCGAGGTGGCTTTTTCGGTGAAGCCGAAAAAGGATTCCCGCCGGCTCGACCAATAACACCCGCAACAGCGTTCAACGCGGTCCAAGTGACGGCATTTTTCTTTTGTTGTCAAGCTACTTAGCGTCCAGCGAGGTATTGCAAAATCCGGCTACAGCCAATCATACTGGGGGTATGGATTGGGGGCATGTCAAGAAATTGAACCGGAGAAAAAACATGGCTGGGGGTATGAAAAGCAAGCTCTCTGATAAAGCGGTCAAATCATTCACAGGCAAGGTTTGCCGGGGAAGAAGTTGGCGGACGGCGGCGGCATATAGCTGTTTATCTCTCCTGCACGGAGCGCGACCTGGCGCGTCAAGTATCGGATCGACAGTAAGGAGAAGACATATACGATTGGCCCTATCCCACCGTAACGCTCAGTGGAGCGCGTATCGAGTTGGTGGAAATTATGGCGTTGCTTCTGGAAGGCAAGGATCCCTTCACTGATCGCCGCGTTTCACGAGTCGCTTATTCAGCCAGCGCAGACCAAACGTTTCAAGTGGTTGCGCAGGAGTGGCTCGCGATGAAGCAAAAGGAATGGGGTGCAGTTCACTTTACCAAGTCCACGCATGCGCTTTAGTGGGATGTTTATCCACCTCTTGGAAAGCTACCGGTGTCGGACATCACCGCGACGATGGTCGCCAAAATGATCGAAGACATCCGCGATCGTGACGTACTTAAGACTGCCTAGCGAATATTGCAGCACGTAAACGGAGTCTTCTGTTATGCGCACGCCAAGGGACTCTGTCGCGACCATCCTGCAATATCAGCTCACGAGGTCCTGCCACGCAAGAAAAACAGCAGCCGAATGCCCGCCCTGCTGGAATGGTCGGCACTGGGGAATGTGCAGCGCTCTGCAAGCATATGCGCGGGATGCTCAGCCATGTTGCCGCTAGCGCATTCATCCTTCTTCAAGTCGGAAATATGCGATGACCTCCTTTGCCCGCTTGAGCCGAACAGCGAGTGCAGGCCCACCTGCCACCGCCACGCCCACTGCCATCGTATCTATCATCACCAAGTGAACCATTCTTGAGATCATCGGCGCGTAAACATCCAAGTCCTCCGGCGCATCCACGAGTAGCGCGACGTTTGCAAGGTTTGCCAGTGGCGAGCCGCTCGCGGTGATCGCGATGACAGCCGCACCACCATCGCGCGCAATTTGCACACTTCGGATGAGTTCTCGCGTGCGGCCGGTTCCGGAGATGGCCACCACCACATCACCTTTCCCGAGCAAAGATGCCGACATGGCATGAACATGCGGGTCTGAATAAGCCGCTGTGGGAACACCGAGCCGAAAAAACTTGTGCTGCGCATCCATCGCCACGATGCCGGAGTTACCTTGGCCGTAGAACTCGATCCGCCTTGCCGCAACAAGCAAGTGCGTCGCGCGCTGCAGCGCCTCAGGATCCAAATGGTTGCGTGCTGTGACGAGCGCGCTGATTCCACGGTCGAAAACTTTGGCCCCAATATCGGCCATCGAATCGAGCAGGCCCACATCCTGATGAACAAATGGAACGCCGTTCGCCAGGCTTTGCGCCAGCCGCAACTTGAAGTCGCGAAAGCCGCTGAAGCCGACAGCCGTGCAAAAACGCGCCACCGTAGGCTGACTGACGCCGGTGCGCGCGGCAATTTCAGGGAACGAAAGGCTGATGACGAGATTGGGATGTCGCAGGACAAACCGCGCAACCGATTGCTCGGACGGACGTAGACTGTCCAGCAAGCTTTCGACACGGTCCAACAGCGTTGCCTTCCCTGTTTCCACAGGTGCAGAGACTGGCTTGTCGCGCTGCGCAGGGCGGCTGGCAGCAGCCACTTTCAATCGGCGGTCTTTGGGCGCACCAACCCCTTTCTCGACGGGCACGAGCGTCACTCGGGCGCTGGGGTTGAAGACATTTGCATCCATCATTCTCGCTTCATCGCATGTAGTTTGTCAACAAAACGCACATGGCGGTTCATCAAAATGACGCCTGCAATTGCTGTTAGTGCTATGAATGTTTGCTAATATTGTCCGCATTACTGCTAGCCCGGCATTGACATAGTTCTGTAGATTTTCTACACTGTCACATCGTTTGTGCATATCCAAAAGGAACCGATATGGCGCTTCATCCAACCTTGGCGGAGATAACCCGCCGCGTGACATTGCGCAGCGAAGGCAGCCGCGCAGGCTATCTCAGGCGTGTAGAGCAGGCACGCGTTGCCGGCACATCACGTGGCCGCGTGTCCTGCACAAACCTCGCCCACGCGTTCGCCGCAGAGCCAGCCGCCAGTAAATTGGTTCTACGAGAAATTCGCGCACCCAACATCGGCATCGTTTCTGCGTATAACGACATGCTGTCAGCGCATCAGCCTTTTGCCCGATTTCCCGAGCTCATCAAGCGTGCCGCACAGGAAGTCGGCGCGACGGCACAGTTTGCCGGTGGCGTCCCCGCCATGTGCGACGGCGTCACGCAGGGGCAGCCAGGGATGGAGCTCTCGCTGTTTTCGCGCGATGTCATTGCCATGTCGACGGCCATCGCGCTTTCCCACGGTGTGTTCGACGCGGTACTGTGTCTTGGCGTCTGCGACAAAATCGTTCCCGGGCTATTGATCGGCGCCCTGCAGTTCGGTCACCTGCCTGCCGTCTTCGTGCCCGCCGGCCCGATGACAAGCGGCCTCTCCAACGACGACAAGGCCAGGATGCGCCAGCAGTTCGCGGAGGGCAAGCTGGATCGGGCGGCATTGCTCGAAGCGGAGAGCCGCGCTTATCACGGACCCGGTACGTGTACGTTCTACGGCACCGCCAACAGCAACCAATTCCTCATGGAGGTCATGGGCCTGCATTTGCCCGGCGCAGCCTTTGTGACGCCCAACACGCCATTGCGCGACGCCCTGACATCTGCAGCAGCGCGACGCGTTGCACAGATCACCCATTTAGGTGACCACTACACGCCGCTTGCCAAAGTATTGAATGAGCGCGCCATCATCAATGCCATTGTCGGTCTGCTGGCAACTGGCGGTTCGACCAACCACACCATTCACCTGGTCGCGATTGCACGAGCGGCCGGCATCATCATCAACTGGGACGACTTTGACGCGCTGTCTGCGGTTGTGCCGTTGCTCGCGCGGATCTATCCGAACGGCAGCGCGGATATCAATCATTTTCACGCGGCAGGAGGCGCAGGCTTCGTGATCCGCGAATTGCTATCGGCCGGACTGTTGCACGACGATGTGCTCACCGTCACCGGCAAGTCGCTCAGTCACTTTACAGAGGAGCCCACGCTCAATGGTGAAATCGTCACCTGGAGGCCGGCGCCTGTATCAAGCGGAGACGACAGCGTTCTGCGCACGGCGGCAGCGCCGTTCAGTACCGACGGCGGCATGCGCGTGCTACGCGGCAATCTGGGTCGTTCGGTCATCAAGGTATCCGCGGTAAAGGCCGCGCATCGGGTGGTCGAGGCACCAGCGCTGGTGTTCGATGACCAGGACGACGTGCTGGCGAGTTTCAAGCGCGGCGAACTCCAACGCGATTTCGTGGCCGTGGTGCGATTTCAGGGGCCGAGGGCAAACGGCATGCCGGAGCTACATAAGCTCACCCCGGCGCTGGGCTCATTGCAAGATGCCGGCTTTCATGTGGCGCTCGTCACTGACGGCAGGATGTCCGGTGCGTCGGGCAAAGTGCCAGCAGCAATTCATGTTTCTCCAGAATGCCTCGCCGGTGGGCCATTGGGCAAGGTTCGCAATGGCGATATCATCCGCCTCGATGCCGATGCGGGCACACTCGAGGTCAAGGTATCGCCAGAAGAGTGGGCACAACGCGTGGTGTCAACTCCCGACCTTAGCCGGAATCAGTTTGGCATGGGCCGTGAATTGTTCCAGTCGGCGCGCGCCGCTGCGCTGACGGCGGAGGAAGGTGCGAGCATATTTGGCACGATTGACATACACCAATTCGAGAATTCTCCTGAATCCATACTGACCGGTACAACATCATGACGACCATCCGTGAAATCATGTTCGCTAGCCCTATCATGCCGGTCATCGTTCTCGAACGCATCGACGATGCCGTGCCCTTGGCCGAGGCGCTGGTCAGCGGTGGCATCCGCGTGTTGGAAGTCACCATGCGCACGCCTGTGGCACTCGACTGCGTTCGCGCCATCCGTGCCGCCGTTCCCGACGCCATCGTCGGCGTGGGCACCATCACCAATATCGCGGACCTGAACGCCGCTCGCGCAGCAGGCGCCGCGTTTGGCGTGAGCCCCGGCACGACCGCAGAGTTGCTTGTACATGCCCATGGGTCCGGCTTTCCTTTTCTGCCTGGCGCGATGACGCCATCAGACGTGATGCGCACGCTCGACGCCGGTTTCACCGCGATGAAACTGTTTCCGGCACGCCAGGCTGGCGGCATCGATATGCTCAAGGCACTCGGCGGCCCCTTTCCGCAAGTCCTGTTCTGTCCGACAGGCGGCATAGACGGTGAATCGGCTGCGACTTACCTCGCACTGCCGAACGTCGCGTGCGTCGGTGGCTCCTGGTTAGCGCCGGCCACGCTGATTGACAACCAGGACTGGGACGAAATAAGAAGCAGAGCGCATCAGGCGGCGTTACTTGCCAGACACCTCAACAAGCACAATTGATTGGACCTAGCCCGGTTCGGCCAGGCGCGACGCCGCATTGCCGACGAACGTATGCTGCTTGATGTGTTGAAAAACTACTCTGCACTATTTGTGCGTCGCAATGAAGTCGAAGCCGCATGGCAATGGATCGACGGCATCATCGATAGCTGGCGGACCACAGGCTGAGGTCAAGCCTTACGCTGCCGTAGCTGGGGGCCAAGCGTTGTGATCGCGATGACCGAGCGCAACGGGCACTCGTTGCACGACTAAGTTCCAAGTCAGACCTAGAGAGCAATTTCTCTTCTCATTGACTGGCGCGGCTTTCCGGACACTTTCGCTCGGAAAGGCGCACCGATCTTGGAGATTCGCTTTCTAGCCTTGTGAAAATCCTGTCGCATCGCCAAAAGGCGAAATACCGCCCTACAGCCTAGAAACTCGCGCGATTTCAAACATCTAGAGACCTCTTCTACAGCCTCATTAGCCAGCCTTTGCTGCTGACGACAAATTGGCCCAGCCTGCGGGAAAACATTAACCCACCCCAATACCCCGTAGACGCTGACTCAGCGCATGATTGGGCGGGGGGTATGCCATGGTCGGTCAAAATCGGCACGCTGGGTCAAAAACACAGCAGCGCCAACCGCTCGCAGCTGAGCCACCGAAATTCCGTTACATGGGTCAATTTGGCGTCAGCGCCGACAACCCGACAGTGGTGGCGAATTCGAACTTCATGAAAAACTTCAGAAAGAGGTCTGCGAATGCTGCACGCTACTGCGCTTTGGAACTGAACGCGCGCCGCTCACAGATTGCCAGCGGTTGCTTATGGCGCCAAATCGAACGATTTCATTTATTACCAAATTTTTGTTGACTTTCCTTTTTTTTGCATTAATATCGCACTAAATCGTTGCACTAAATCGTTGCAGTAGATTTTACGATAGCCCTAGCCAAAAATTCATCTGAGGAGAACAAAATGTCAGGTACAAAAAAACACGCAGGCGTCGGGCAGCGGCTGACCCCAATTGCATCGGCTGTTGCTTTAGTTTTATTCGGCGCGAGTATGGCATCGCAGGCGCAGCAAGCCCCAGCGACTGAGGCCGAAAAGCTTCCGCCGAAAGCGGTTTCTCCTGCGAGTGAAAAAACCACTCAGAAAGCCACCCTACCTGCGGCGGCTGCACAACCGCAGCTGGAAGTCGTTATCGTTTCCGCGAATCGGCGTATTGAAAAACTGGAGGATGTGCCACAGTCGATCAGCGTGATCAGCAGCGAGGATATTGAGCGTAATAACGTTCGGGAATTCGAAGACCTCTCCAGACTGGCGCCAGCGCTAAGCATCTCAACCGGCACACAAGTAGGCACGAACAGTATCAACATGCGCGGCATCGGCAGCCTATCGAACAATCTCGGTATTGAAGGCGACGTCGCGGTCATCCTCGATGACTTGCCGTTTGCACAGCCTCAGCAGGCATTCAAGGATTTGCACGACGTTGCTCGAGTTGAAGTGCTGAAAGGGCCACAAAGCACGCTGTTTGGCAAGAGCGCCATTGCCGGCGCGGTTGTGGTCACAACTGCCCCCATCGGCAGTGGCCCATTGAGTGGCAAGGTGTCCACGTACTTGACGAGCGACCATGAATACCGCGTTGGAGCCACGGTCAGCGGCCGTATCTCAGAGCGCGTGGGCGTCCGCGTAGCTGCCAGCAAGTCCGATTTTCGCGGTTTGCTTCACAATTTGACTAACGACTCCTACACCAATGGCTCAGGCGGTGAGAACATCAACGGCAAGATCGAGTGGAACCTCGCTAACGATCTGGATGTATCTCTCGCCGGGTTTTATAGCAACTCCAAGAGCACCGGAAATACATCCGCACTAATTTTTATGGACCCTCGCGTGGGTAGTCTCATCAGGAACAACGCCTTCCTGACCAATACAATTATTTTCCGGGACATCACGCCGGGCACCAGGAATAGGGACGTTCGCCTCGATGATGAGTCATCCCTTGCGCAAAAGGACTGGGGTGGAGCTTTGCGTGTCAATTACTTGTTTCCTGCCGGCTCGTTTCTCGCCGAACATAATTTGACCTCAATCACTGGGTATAACGGAAATGACGCTAACGACAAGCGTGACAACGACGGCCACGAGGCAGTCATCGCACAGTACATACCACTGACCAACGCTGCCGGCGTCACGGGTACCGCTGCGTCAGGCATTAAGGAAACCGCGAAGATCAACGGAACTTCGTATATCAAGACAATCACGCAAGAGGTGCGTCTGACCTCGCCAGACAGCGGAAATTTTCGCTATGTCGCAGGACTTTGGTACGCTAACACGGCGCTTGATCGCTATTACCTGCGCGGCATCTTCGGCATTAAGCCAACGAATTACACCAACTACGAGACCACGTCCGACAGCACAAACGTTGCGATCTACGCCAACTCAACTTGGGAATTCATGCCAAGCCATACGTTAACCCTAGGCGGGCGTTTTAACCAGGAGACGAATGATTATTCGTTCACGACCATCAGCGCTTTAGCGTCGACGGCTCCGGCAAATACCCCGTATACGCCCTACTTTGCTTACACAGCGCCAACAAATAAGGAGAGCGCGTTCACCGGAAAAGCTGCATACGCCTACAAAGTCACGCCCGACGCCATGGTGTACGCGAGCTATGCCACCGGGCGTAAAGGTGTAGCCTACGACATGACCAGCGGCGCCAATAACAAAAATGTGTTTAAGTTTTTGCCTTTGGCGGCCGAAACGGCCGAAAACGTTGAACTGGGGTTGAAGGCCAACTTGCTCAACAACCGGGCAACCTTGAACGTCGCCTTGTTCAATACGGACTTCAAGAATTACCAAGCTTCTTCCACTCAAACGTTCTCTGATGGCACTTCGGCAAGTGTTCTTTTTGGAATTGGCGGCGTTCGGACTCGCGGCGGGGAAATCGACTTCAGAGCCTTGATAACCAAAAGTCTGAAGCTGTTTGTAAGCTACGCGTACACCGAGGCGAGAGTAACGGAATGGCAGTACGGGGCTTGTTACAGCGGCCGAACGAATTGCACAAACACCCCGCCCAACCCTGGCAACCCGGCTGCTTTGTACATCAACGGTGCCGGGTTCATCATGCCCAACGCGCCGCGGCACAAAGGCACTCTCGGCGCCGAATACAGTGATCTATGGGGTCCGCTCAAGTTCACCTACTTTGCCCAGGCTAGCAGTCAGTCGTTCGTGTACGGCAATCTCGACCAAAATCCGGTGCACTATCGTCCTGGCATCACTCTGTTCGATACCGGCTTTTCCTTAGCCGACAGCAAGAACAAATACAAGGTCGGGTTCAGTGTTAAGAATCTGTTCGACAAGCAATACTCGACGGGTGGTCAGGGCGGTGTCGTCGGCACCCTGTTTACGCCAACTGGCGCGGCTTCATCAGCAAACATTTTGCAACTAGGTTGGAAGCCCGCTCGTGACGCGTTCCGCTTCTACGCAGTGCGTTTTGACATGTCCTTCTGATCGCTAATTGGCAAGTCGAAGTAATGTATTGATAAAGAAATCAGCGCGGCGGTTGCACTTGCTTGGTGTGCTGCGCTGCCATGCCGTTGCACGATATAAAAGGAGACTATGAGCGAACCAAAAATTCAGGACGTGGCGCGTCTGGCTGGCGTGTCCCCGTCCAGCATTTCGAATTTTCTCAACAACCGGATGGAGCAAATGCGGCCGGCGACGCAGCTCAAAATCCAGCAGGCAATTCAGGAGCTCGGCTACCGGCCAAACAATGCGGCTCGACAACTCAAGACCGGGGTTGCGTCGATGGTGGGGTTACTAGTCCCATCGCTGGCGAACCAGTACTTCGGCGCGCTCGCTTGCGCAGTGGAGATCGCCGCCGCAAAATATCACTGTCATGTCATGACCTTCAGCACCTTCAGGGATCCTGCGCGCGAGCGCGAAGTGATGGCCGATCTGATGGCGTATAACGTGCAGGGCATCATCACCGGTTCGGCATTGAACGATACCGAAAATCTGGAAGCTTTGGCGGTACGCTGTCCGGTCGTCGCTTTCGATGTTACGCGATCAAACGAAGAGCACGCGCGCATCAGCACAATTTCAATCGACAATGCCACTGCGACCTCAATGGCAGTCGAGCATCTCGTACATTTGGGACATCGATCCATCGTGCTGGTCACGCCGCCACCGCTCACGCTCAATCGCCAAGCACGGGCCAATGGATTCAGCAAAGCAATTGCGAACGCGGGCATTACCGGCGACTTGGTGATCATCGACCCCACCGATGCACCGATTGACCCACACGGTGATACCCAGCTGTTTGCGTTGGGCCGTAGCGCGGCCGCCAAAATTATGGCGGCACCTTTTCGGCCAACGGCGGCGATTGCCATCAACGACATGATGGCAATCGGCGTTGGAGTCGGCATGAAGCATCTCGGCGTACAGATACCCAAAGACTTCTCTTTGATCGGCATCGACGACATTTTCTTCGCGGCGGCACACGATCCGCCGCTGACGACACTGAGGCAGCCGATTCAGGCGATGGCAAATGCGGCTGTCACCCGCATTCTGGCACCAACCGGCATACCGGGCGACGAGGTTTTTGCACCCGAATTGATCGTACGCGGAACGACTGCGGCACCAGGGAAATGACAAATCACTTACTTTGAAAAGATACGAAAAAATGGAATTATTGGGAAGAAATGCGCTGGTCATGGGCGGCGCGTCGGGTATCGGCAAGGCCACTTCACTGGCGTTGGCAAAAGCAGGTTCCAACGTAGCCCTGACGTACTGGACAAGTGACGCTGAGGCGGCTGAAGTGGTGGCCGAAATCCGCAAGCTCGGTCGACTCGCGTGCGCGATCAAGGCTGATCTGACCAATAGCGAGGTGGCGGAAAAGGTATTTGCGGAGGCCGAAGGTGCGGTCGGCGATGTGGATACCCTGTTTGCAAATATTGGCGGCCTGATTCAACGCTCCCGTGTGGTCGATATGCCGCTGTCATTGTGGAATGATGCGATGGCACTTAACCTGACCAGCACTTTCCTGATCTGCCAGGCGGCTCTGAAGCGTATGGAGCCGCGCAAACGGGGCGTCATCGTCACCATGTCCTCGCTTGCCGCGTTCGACGGCGGTGGTCCAGGTTCCGCGCACTATGCGGCGGCCAAAGCGGCGGTCGCCACTTTCACCCGCGCGCTCGCCAAAGAGGTCGGGCCGCTGGGCATCCGCGTCAACGGTGTATCACCAGGGCTGATCGCGACGCGCTTTCACGACCAATTCAATACACTGGCAAATCGCCAGGCCATCGCGGAGCGGACGCCGGCGCGCCGTGAAGGCTTGCCTGATGATGTCGCAAACGCTGTCGTTTTCCTCGCCTCTGATCGAGCAGCATTTTTGGCCGGCGAAATTCTCCAGGTCAATGGTGGCCTGGGCATGTTTTGATGGGATGCGCAAAACCACTATGGCCAAGAATGACGCGAGGGGTCACGGTTTTTGCATCGCTACGATTGAGCTACCGGCAAAGACGATGCACCACACAGTGCGCATAACCCGTCGGCATCGAGACACTGGTGCAGCTGTCTTCAATGGCATGTCAAGGAGCCGAAATGGCAGCCAACGTTAGCTTACGCAACGTCGTCAAGCGATTCGGACAGACTATCGTCGTTAACGACGTCGATCTCGATATTCGCGCTGGAGAATTCCTGGTCTTGGTCGGCCCCTCGGGCTGCGGGAAGTCCACGACCCTGCGTTTGGTTGCCGGTCTGGAGCAGGTATCGAGCGGCACCATATCCATCGATGGCCGCGAAGTCAACAATCTCGCTCCGAAGGATCGTGGCGTAGCGATGGTCTTCCAAAACTACGCGCTATACCCGCACCTGAGCGTACGCGACAACATCTCATTTGGTTTGCGCTTGAGCAGCATGAAGCGTGCAGATATAGCTGCCGCCGTTGCGCGCGCTGCCGCCATCCTGGAGTTGGAGCCGTTACTCGATAGGCAGCCCGCAGAACTGTCAGGAGGTCAGCGTCAACGGGTTGCAATGGGTCGCGCCATCGTGCGCAACCCTGCCGTCTTTCTGTTCGATGAGCCGCTGTCGAATCTGGATGCCAAGTTACGCACCCAGATGCGAGTGGAGATCAAGCGCTTGCACGCGCGCCTAGGCAATACCGTGATGTACGTGACGCACGATCAGCTTGAGGCCATGACATTGGCTGACCGCATCGTTGTGATGCGCAATGGCATCATCGAACAAATTGGGTCACCCGAGCAGTTGTTCGATTCGCCAGCATCGGCATTTGTCGCAGCTTTTATTGGCTCTCCTCCAATGAACCTGATCCCTTGCACGGTTGAACAGTCTGGTGATGCGACGTCGGTCAGGCTGGGCGCGGACAATCAATTGTGCCTACCCCTTGCTGCACGCGCAGCATTGATTGGTGCAGGCGAGTTGTTATTTGGTGCGCGCCCCGAAGACATCCATCTCCAGCCGCGCGAGAGCACCCAACCCCTGTCGGGAGTGGTTGAACTGGTCGAACCCCTGGGTGGCGAATCATTGGTGCATGTACGCATTGGCGGCGAACTGATTGTGGTCCGCGCGGAAGGCCGCCAGCGGGTGCAATCGGATGGGCCCATAAAACTTCATGTAGACACGGGGCGCATCTATCTGTTCGGCCGCAAAGACGACCGTTGCGTCTATCCGGCACCACAGGTGGTCGCATGAGCGCGGCCAGACAATCCTCGATATTGAAGGACAGTAGTCTGCTGCAAGACATACGCCGTGACTGGATGCTTTATGCAATGCTACTTCCCGCCGTAATCTGGTTCGCCGTGTTCATGTACCAGCCGATGGCAGGATTACAAATTGCATTCAAACAATACAGCGTCTTCAAGGGCATGCAGGGCAGCCCCTGGGTGGGCTTTGACCACTTCGTTACTTTGTTTCAAAGCGATTTTTTTTGGCGTGCCATCTTAAACACGTTGATGATTAGCTTTTACTCCCTCGTGCTCGCATCGCCAGTGCCTATCATCCTCGCGCTGATGATCAACGAGGTGCAGTCCACCGGATTTCGCAAGACGGTGCAAACGGCAGTCTACCTGCCGCACTTCGTTTCATTCGTAATCGTTGCGGGCATTGTGATCGCCTTGCTTTCGCCGGGTAATGGCCTGGTGAACAACGCCTTGGAGGCATTGGGCTTGGATCGCACCTATTTCCTGACGCGCCCCGAATGGTTTCGCACCATTTACATTGGATCGAGTATTTGGAAGGAAGCTGGCTTTGACTCAATCATTTACCTGGCCGCCATCATGGGTATCAATCCGGCTTTGTATGAATCGGCGCAAATCGATGGTGCCACCCGTTGGCAAATGATCACGCGCATCACGCTACCAAGCATCTTGCCAACCATCGCCGTATTGTTCGTTATACGCCTCGGTAATGTCCTCGAAGTGGGCTACGAATACATCATTCTTCTCTACCAGCCAACGACCTACGACACTGCCGATGTCATCAGTACGTATATCTACCGTGTAGGTATCCAGGGGGCACGCTACGACATTGCGGCGGCGGCCGGCGTGTTCAACGCGGTCGTTGCCTTGATACTGGTTCTGGTCGCCAACAAGCTCAGCCGGCATTTCACGCGCACGGGTGTTTTTTGAATTCGGCAGGGGAGTCTTACCATGATGTCTAGACCGATCTATTCTGTCGGTGATCGCTGGTTCGGGCGTGTCAACGCAATATTGCTGACCATATTTGCACTTTGCGCGCTTTACCCCATCGTCTATGTCACATCGCTATCCATGAGTTCGGGCGAGGCAGGGTCGAGCGGGCAAGTGTGGTTGTGGCCGGTTGAGTGGACTCTGGCTGCGCACCAACATGTCGTGAAGAATTCATTATTTTGGATTTCATACGCCAACACTTTTTTCTATACCGTGACCGGCACATTGACTAGTTTGGCACTTGTCATTCCGGCAGCATACGCACTCTCGAAAGCACGGTTGCGTGGTCGCCGCGTGATTGGCTTCTTCATCGCGTTCACCATGTGGTTTCATGCCGGCATGATTCCGTTCTACCTCAACCTGCGTGATCTGGACCTGCTCGATTCGCGCTGGGGAATTGTGATTGCATTCGCATTAAATGCCTTTAACGTCATCCTCATGCGCAACTTCTTCGAGTCTGTATCTCCAACCTTTGAAGAGGCGGCGCGCATAGATGGCGCAAATGATTTCCAGATCCTGTGGAAGGTCTACATTCCCTTGGCCAAGCCGGCCATTGCGACTGTCGCATTGTTGTGCGCGATTGCACGGTGGAACGGCTATTTTTGGTCCATGGTGCTGCTCAAGACGGAAGACAAGATTCCACTTCAAGTGTTTCTGAAGAAGACCGTCATCGAGGTAAATATTACCGAGTCAGTTGCAGGCGCAATTTCGCAGCAACCTTACTCGCTCGAGACCATCACTGGCGCCATCATCGTCCTGTCGATCATTCCGGTCCTGATCGTCTATCCAATGATTCAGAAGTACTTCACCAAAGGTGTGACGCTAGGTGGAATCAAAGAATGAAGCGCGCCTTGCAACCTGGCCGGCGTATCGCCGAACCCCCATCAGTGGTGAAGCGGCTCGCCGCTTATTCGATGACGTCGGTGGTAACTGGCATTTTTGCGGCCAGCATGCCCGCGTTCTCGCAAGTCGAACGTCCACACACGACCAACCCGGTGGAACTCACGATCCATATGCATTTCCGTGACAAGTATGTCTGGAATGAAGACTGGCCGGTCGCCAAGGAGCTGACACGTCTGACCAATATCAAGCTGATTGGCACAGCCAGCAAAGTCGCCACCAAGAGCCAGGAGCAGTTCAATTTAATGGTGGCCTCAGGAAAACTCCCCGATATTGTCGCCGGGGACAATCTCAAAGATGATTTCATCCGCCTCGGCATGGAAGGTGGTTTGCAGCCGTTGAACAAGCTGATCGACGACCATGCTCCGCATATCAAGGCCTATTTTCAGAGCAATCCGCAGATCGAGCAGGCCATCAAGGCCCCAGACGGCAACATCTACTACATCCCCTATATTCCCGACGGAACCGTGTCGCGTGGTTGGTGGATTCGTCAGGATTGGCTGGACAAGCTCAATCTGAAACAGCCGCAAAATGTTGACGAGCTATATATCGTCTTAAAGGCGTTTCGCGACAGGGATCCCAATGGCAACGGCAAGAAGGACGAGATTCCGTATTTCAACGCTCAGCCCAGTGAGGTATACAGGCTAGTTCTGTTGTGGGGCGCGAGGTCGTCGGGATCCAACGCGGCCATGGATTTCATGATTGAAGATGGCAAGGTCGTACATCCCTTCGCGCAGGAGCGCTTTAAAACTGGCATAAAGAATGTCGCTAAATGGTACGCCGAGGGTTTGATTGACAAGGAAATATTTACCCGCAAAGCCCGCGCCCGCGAACAATTATTCAGTGCAAATCGTGGCGGCATGACTCACGACTGGTTCGGCAGCACGAGCACCTACAACCAGCCAAACGCCATCCCCGCGAAAGTCAAAGGCTTCAACCTGGTGCCCATTGCGCCGCCGGCGGACATCAATGGTAATCGTTATGAAGAAGACTCGCGGAGGCTTGTCATGCCGGACGGTTGGGCCATGACGATCCGCAACAAACGGCCGGTTGACACCATCAAGTTGTTCGACTTTTACTTTAGCCCGGCCGGCAGGAGGCTGTCGAACTTCGGTGTCGAGGGCCAACAGTACATCATGAAAGACGGAAGGCCGACGTTCACGGAAAAATTCTTGAGTTCACCCATACCGGCGAACAGCAAATTGTGGGATATAGGCGCACAGATCACGATCGGTTTTGTGCAGGACTATGAGTACGAAAGACAGGTGACCTTCCCCGAAGGAAAAGCAGGGCGTGACTTGTACATGAAAGAAAAGTACCTCATTTCCCAATTTCCGGGCGTCAATATGACGATCGCGGAACGCACGATCTACGATAAGTACTGGCCGGACCTTGTGGTCTACCTGGACGAGATGGCACAGAACTGGGTGCTCGGAACCAAAGATGTGGACAAGACCTGGGATGCATACCAAGCGCAACTCAAGCGCAATGGTCTGCACAAGGTGCTGGCCGTAATGCAAAAAGCCTACGATCGTCAGTACGGCAAATGACCACTGGGGTGGCGTGCGTTGTGCACGCATCTCCAACTCTAACTTGACCCCTTGATCCAACTCGAACTCTTGATATGAACGCCCTCCAAAAATTAGAACGGCCGACCGCTGGTCGGCTCACCATTCAGCGCGCGCCAGACGCAAACAGACCGCCCACCGAAAATCCACCGCGATTTTGCTGGATCCCTGACATCGATAGCGGGGCACGCTATGCGTTGCGTTTGCGGGCGCAGCAAGGCAATGACCCGTACACGGTGATCGCGACCAATCTCCGACTCAACTTTTTTACGCCAGACCAATGCTTTGAACCGGGTAACTATGTTTGGAGTTATGCCCTGTGGTCTGAAGAAGGCGCGGAAGTAATCTCAGACTGGAGTGAGGAGCTGGAATTCAACTTGGCCGATGGCTTGACACGTGCGCCGGGCCTCAAGCACGCGGATCGATATCAGGCGTGCAACACACAACATCCAAGGTTGTGGTTGAACCCTGAAGAAGTCAGCACACTGGGAAAGCGCGTGCAAGCTGACCCGGCATATTGTGCATGGAGTGCATTCATGGATACGGCGGTTCGGCCATGGGCCAATCGTGTGCCAATTGACGCGCCACAGCCATACCCGGGTAACAAGCGTACGCCAGCACTTTGGCGCAAGATGTACATTGACTGTCAGGAGCTTTTGTACGCTGTGCGCCATTTGGCTATCGCTGCCAAAGTTTTGGGTGATGCTGAATTGTTGGCGAAGGCGCGCCAGTGGCTGCTGCATGTGGCCCGTTTCGATGTTTCTGGTGCCACGTCCCGCGCATACAACGACGAGGCCGCGTTTCGTATTGCAGGTGCGCTGGCGTGGGGCTATGACTGGCTTTACAACGACTTGAGCGAAGACGAACGCGCGGAGGTTCGAACCGCACTCGGCTATCGGCTTGAGGAAGTGGCAACCCATGTAATTGACCACGCACGCATCCACGTTTTTCCCTACGATAGCCACGCGGTTCGATCGGTAGCGTCGGTGATGGTGCCAGCGTGCATCGCGTTGCTGGGCGAGCATCCGCGCGCAAAGGAATGGCTGGACTTCGCCATTGACTATTACGACACACTATATTCGCCGTGGGGAGGTGCCAGCGGCGGCTGGGCGGAAGGCCCGCACTACTGGACGACCGCGATGGCTTACCTGATCGACGCCGGCAACCTGTTGCGAAAACATACCGGCCACGACATTTACAAGCGCGTATTGTTTCAGAATACAGGCAGCTTTCCGCTCTACACGAAGGCCCCCGATACGACGCGCGCCTGTTTTGGGGATGACTCCACCTTGGGCGATTTGCCAAGTTTGAAAGTCGGCTACAACATGCGGCATTTCGCCGCCGTCACGGGTGACGGCCATTTGCAGTGGTATTTCGAACGCATCTGCGAACTCGCCAAGGGCACTGAGGGCGAGTTTTACAACTATGGCTGGTGGAGTTTTGCATTTGATGAGTTGCAATACCAGCATGACTTTCCGGCGGTAGCGTCAAAGGAACCGAGCGACTTGCCGCAAATGCGTTATTTTCAAGACGTCGGTTGGGTCGCCGTTCAACGCGATATGCACAACCCCGACGAGCACCTGCAGTTTGGCACCAAGTGCAGTCCCTTTGGATCCATCAGCCACAGCCACGGCGATCAGGGCGCGTTCTTGTTGTTTGCGCACGGTGAAGAGCTGGCGATTCAGAGTGGCTATTACGTGGGTTTCGGTACCACCATGCACCGCAACTGGCGGCGTTTGACCAAAAGCAAGAACGCCATCTTGATTGATGGGCACGGTCAATACGCCGGGGCAGACAAGTCGTTACAGATCCAGTCAGCAGGGCGCGTCCTGGAAGCGCGCGAGCAGACTGATGGCACGGTCTTCATCAGCATCGATCCGACCCAGGCGTATCGCCACGATGTTCCCTATCTGCGTAGTTATAGCCGCGATTTTCATTTGATCCGTGGACGTCAGCTGCTTGTCGTGGATGAAGTAGAACTCTCGCAAGAGGGGCAGGTGCAATGGCAAATGCATCTGATGAACTCTCCTCAACTTGGGCAAAACAGCTTTCGTTATGAAGGTCAGCGTGGCGGGGTCACGGGTGAATTTGTGTTCTGTTCGTCTGGCCACGTGACGTTGTCCTCAGTCGAGGGCTTTGACGATGTCGATCCCCTTGAGATTGAGGGATTACCCTTGCACCACCGGGTAATTGCGACGACCCCGCACGCCTGTGTTCACACCCTGGTGACCCTGCTTACCCCCTACCGGGTAGGGTATCCAGAGCGGTTGCATCACTTTATTGATGACCAGGGATTCGCGACCCACATCTACTTTCAGGACGCCCTGGACCGCAGCTATTCAGTCACGCTACCGAAGCGTTTCTAGGTCGGGCTGGTGGTGGCCACTGCTTCTGTTATTTGATGAACACTCGCCTTGATTCTTGCGTCGTCCACACAGGCTGTTTGTAGCCAAACCACTGGAGCCCGCGTCATGCAAATCCGTTTGTCGTTTCTACTGGCGCTTGTGTCCAGCGCTGCTTGTGTATTTGCACAGCAGCCGCCAAAGGGCGTTACCGAGCCACATTTGGGGGCGGGATTGCGCAATCCCGACGGCTCCGCCCGCCCAGTTCCGCCGCCGCACAAAACTACGAAAAGAATCCTCGACGTCACGCGATTCGGTGCAGATCCAATCGATAGTGCCCACGATGATCGCCTGTCCATCGAGGCTGCCCTGAATGAAGCAAAGGCAGGCGATGAAGTCTACTTTCCCAATGGTGTCTACAACCTCAACAGCAACTCAACGAAAAACCCGGGTGCCAACATTCTGCTCAAGAGCGGTGTCAACTTGCGTGGTGAGTCTGAAGCCGGCGTCAAACTTATCAGCAACTATGACGGTGGACCCGGAAAATTCAATTTTGCAATCCTCAGGGGCGTTGATGCGAACGACATTACCGTCTCCAGGATGACTCTCACGTCAACATGGAATCGTAAATTCTCAACGAACCCACGCGAGATGAACCCTGATCGCGGCGGTCCCCTATATGGCATTGCCATCGACGGTAACGCGGGCAAAAACGAGCGCCTTACTTTTGAACATCTGACCGTTGAGCGTTTCGCGCGGATGGGGATTCGCCTGGGCAAAGGCACATTTGATTCCGTGATTCGATACTGTACAGCCCTCAACGCAACAGACATTGCCGGCGGTGGTAGTGGTTACGGCTTCGTGATTCAAGGGCAGACACATCAGGACAACGACGTTAACCCGTTCCTGGGCACCAACAACGACACTGCTTACAATGTCATTGAGCATTCCAAAGCTATCGGACCCTACATGCGGCACGGGGCGTTGATTCAATTCTGGGCGCACAACAACGCGATTCGCCACAATGTCTTCTCGCGAATAGTCTATGACGCCATCGACTTGCACGGCGAGGACGAATACCTCAATGAGATTCACGACAACGTTGTCACTGAGGTAACGCAGGGCGCGGGCATCGGGATCGGCAATTCCGGTGCTGGGCATGACAAAAGCGGACCCTGGAATTGGATTCATCACAACACAGTCACCAACGCAAAGGTTGGACTGACTGCCGAATATGGCACGGTCGCAAACGTAATTGAGGACAATGTTTTCCAAAAGTCGGAAAACTACGATGAGGCCTATGGCATGAACCTGGGCTCTATCAAGAATTTCATCATTCGCCGCAACAGCATCATCAACAATTCGTCGAAGGGATTCATCGGCATCCGCCTTGTGCGCAACCGTGCGGAAGGAAGTGAACCCTCCGGCGTCGTCTCAAATACGCGTTTCGAAAACAACATCATCACTGGTAACAAAGGCGCTGGCGCACGTGCCGTGGTGATCGTAGAGCAAGGTAACGGCAACGTCTGGACTGGAAATATCATCAAGGACAACGCGGATAACACCGCGCCTTGACCAGCGTCGAAACACCGGAGGGCCGAATGACGATGCCTGTGGGGCAGGCTGTGACAGGCCAGGGCACATTCTTGTCTTCCTCACGTGTTGCGATTGCGTGTCGAAACAACAATTTTTGCGATAAGTGCGATCAACTAGATGAAGTACGAGATTTATGACCTGACACCTCGTCAGATGTGGCGCCCGTGATTGATTCTCTCTTTGCCCCGCCGATTTTGTTCAGCGATCTACCAATCCCGTCTGGAGAAATCCATTGAAGCAGTTGATCCGGCCCGATGTGGTCCGACTCACCACGCCGATCCTGGTTGAACAAATCTGCATCAACCTGTTGAGCATTGTCAGCACCATCATGGCAGCACGGCTGGGGCCGGAGGCGGTGTCAGCAGTTGCGATGGTGGAGTCGATCAATGCGGTGATCGGTTCGGTATTTTCGGCGCTTGGTGTCGGGGCCACTGTGGTGGTGGCGCAACTCTTAGGGCGGGGCGAGAAGACGACCGCCGCGCGCGCGACGTTGCAGGCACTCATTTCCGCGGGGCTGATCGCAACGGTGTTTGCGCTGTTATTGATCACCTTCCGCGTGCCAGTGCTGGGGTACCTCTTTCCGGGGGTAGACGCGGATGTGATGCGTAACATGCAGGTCTACCTCGCCGTTACCGCGCTGTCTTTCCCACTTAGTGCGTTGACGATTGTCGGCTGTGGCGCCATTCGCGGAGCAGGCGACACCGCAGCGACGATGAAGGTCAACGTTCTTGTCAACATCGTCAACGTAATCCTTAGCTACTCCCTTATATACGGCGTCGATCTGCCGGGCACCTCCGGGGAAAAATTGGTCCCGGCATTCGGACTTTTAGGCGCGGCGTACGCGATCGTCTTCACCCGGCTTATCGGCGTGGGTTACCTGTTTTTCGCCGTGTTGTTGAAAGGTGACTTCCTACCGCCACGTGCGTTGTGCCGCTATCGTTTCGATACCCACCTGCAAGCGGCCATCTTCTCGGTCGGCATCCCGGTGAGCATGGAGTCAATGATTTTCAATGGCGGCAAGTTGATCGTGCAGATCTATATTGCTGGCATGGGAACGGCGGCGATTGCCGCTAACTTCATCGCTTTCTCAATTGCCAGTTTTATCAACATACCAGGTGCAGCACTGGCGGTCGCGCTCACCACGCTGGTCGCAACAGACGCGGGACGCGGTGACTTCAGCGCCGCCCGACGAACGATTTGGCATGTCATGCGAGTCGGCTGGATCGCGATGGCAATCGTGGGAACCATCTTCTTTCCGCTCGCCCCATGGCTTGTCGCCCAGTACTCACAGGACCCTGCAGTGATTGAACTTGGAGCACTGTTGGTCCGCATGAACTGCCTCTTCCTTGTCTGTTACCCCACAACATTCATTCTGCCCAATGGCTTCAGAGGCGCGGGTGATGCCCGATTTACAGTCCTAACCACTTTCACGGGCATGTTGATTTTCAGGCTCGTGCTAGGTTACGTTTTGGGGGTGACATTGCAGTTCGGCATTGTAGGCGTCTGGTGCGGCGTCATTGCAGACTGGTTCGTCCGCAGCCTGATGTACATCGTGCGCCTGCGCGGCACGAAATGGCAACGCACCGGACTTGCGATTCCCCCCGGTGAAAAGGAGGTTTGATCAATATCACCGAACGCTATTGCCGGTTCCGGTTTGCCAATCCGGTCATGGGCCGACAGTTTGGGCATTGCTGGCAGACAAGTCTTTCTCAAGCTGCGCGCGAGTGGGGAGGCCGTCACAATCGCCGGGAAATTGGACAACACGCGCACCGATGAAATTGCCGCGTGCCGCAGCGGCGGCGAGGGGAAGGCCTTCGAGCAAGGCACTTATCACGCCCACTGCAAAACCGTCTCCGGCACCTACCGTGTCTACTACTTTTGCCACGGCCAGGCCAGGTGCAGTGCCTGTTCCCTGCTCGTCAGCATAGTAGGCACCTTCAACACCGAGCTTTACCACGACTTGCCTCGCGCCGCGCTCAAGGTAGAAGTCAGCGATCTCGGGCGCATTTTGGCGCCCGGTCATCAGACGGCCTTCTGCCAGACCCGGCATGACCAGATCCGCATTGGCAGCCAAGCGATTCAACGTCTCAATCATTACCTGCGTAGAAGGCCACAAGCGCGGGCGCAAGTTTGGATCGAACGACACCCTGCTGCCGGCTTGCTTGAATTGCGCGGCAAGCGCGAAAGTGAGATCGAGTGCGCTTGTCGAAAGGGCAGGCAGGATGCCGGTGAGGTGTAAGTGGCGCGCTTGCGCGAAGTCACCAACAGGCTTATCGGCACAACTCAGGTGACTCGCAGCCGAGCCTTGACGGAAATACTCAACACTAGGATCCGCGCCATTGAGCTCGAGTGATTTCAGCATGAAACCGGTGCGGTGGTCGGCATCCACGACAACCTGCCGAAGGTCGATGCGCTCTGCCGCCATGAAGTCCAGTAGCGCGCTGCCCAGGCTGTCCTTTCCCAAGCGGCTGACGTAACCGATCCGAAAGCCCAAGCGACTCAAGCCCACGGCCACGTTCAGCTCGGCGCCCGCGGTTGCGCGTTGGAAGTCGCGCACCTCGGACAAGGCACCGGACTGCCGGGCGATGAACAAAGCCATTGCTTCGCCTACGGTTACGACATCGGGCACGTTACCGCCATCTGCGGCAGTATCAACGGGTACATTACTCATGGCGCACCGCAAGATCATGAATGCGCACTGCGGCGACGCTGCGCGCGTCGCCCTTGCTGTTGTCCTGCAAGTAGTTACCCGCCTTGAAGTAGTAGCGCAGGGATTTCCACGCCGGGTCGCGTGCGACGAAGTCATCGATATAGGTCTTGCCATTGACCGTCATCAGCAAGCGCCCGTGCTCAACTTTGAGCGAGCCTTCATACGTGCTGCCCAAAGGAAAATTGCCGTCAACGTTATAGAGAATGTCTTTGCCGCCTTTGGCTTCGGCCTTGACGAGAAACTGCAGGGCGCTGTCCTTCCATTGCGCCTTTACCAGGGGTGGCGCATTGCTGCCGTCGGTGTTGACACCGTGGATCTGGAACACGATTACCCGGACCCCAGGAGGAACGCTCACCAGCTCTTGACGCAGCGTCATCAGGTGCGTGCCATCGGTCGTCCAGTTGTCGGCCTTATTGGCCGGATTGATCATTTCACGCAATTCACTGCGCGGATACTTGGCATTGGCGGTACTACCACCGTCGCTCTTCGCCGTGAAGAGAAGGCTACCGCTCGACTCGACCCGAAAACTGTCGTTCTGGTATCCCTTCGAGAGCCTGTCGGGCTGCACTTCACTTGCCATGGCATCGGGCAGCGTAAGTTTCCAGTGGCGAAGATCGATGCGCTGTCTATTTCCAGTTGCGGGTTCGAGTACAGACAACGCCAGACTGTCGCTGGTGCGCAGTGCTTGCGGGACGCCGGAACAGCCGATCAGCGCAGCGCAGGTGACCCATATTGCGGTGCGTTTCATATTGGGCGGGCAAGAAAAGTTGGCGTAGTTGAGTTTCGTTGATTGGCGGCTCCGGGATGCTCGCCATTTTGTTTTTCCAAATTGTTCATCATTGATATCATTTCGCAAACGGCTGCTGTCGGACTGGGCGCAAGCTGACAAGTATAAACTGGCAGTGTGCAACTGCGCATATGAGCCTGTCCTGTCAACGGGTAAAACTGTTCGGCAAGGCACATCGCGTGACGCGAAGTTGCTCGAGAAGCTTGAGGATATTGTTGGTCTGTATATGTCGCCGCCGGAGAACGCGCTGGTGTTGTGCTGCGACGAGAAGAGTCAGGTGCAAGCGCTGGATCGCACACACCCCGGCCTGCCGTTGAAGAAGGGGCGCGCAGCCACCATGACGCATGACGACAAGTGCAACGGCACGACCACGTTGTTTGCTGCGCTCAAAGTGCTCAATGGTGAAATCATTGCCCAGTGTCAGAAGC
>JAJAYN010000460.1 GCA_026786225.1 Burkholderiales bacterium
CACACCAAAGGCTGGACCCGCGAGCAATCCATGAAATACATGGTTGATACAAAGGGTGTGCCGGAGGCGGAGGCGAGGCGCGCGACTGAACGCTATATGGCGTGGCCGGGACAGGCGCTGGCTTATAAAATCGGCGCGATCAAGATTCAGCAGTTGCGAGAGCAAGCCCGCCAGCAACTTGGAGAGCGCTTTAAGTTGAGAGATTTTCACGACCTGGTATTACGCAATGGCGCACTACCGCTTGGCGTGCTCGAAGCGCAGGTGAATCAATGGATTGCGTCGCATACGTCAGCGGGGAAGCCATAAAATGATGAATCATTCGCTATTGAACCGCCCTGCACGCACCAACGCGCTATTAAATGCGCTCGCGCAGCGCATCCTCGTCCTCGATGGCGCAATGGGCACCATGATCCAACGCCACCGGTTGACTGAGTCCGAGTACCGCGGTGACCGTTTTGCGTCTTGGAAAAGCGATCTGCGTGGCAACAACGACCTGCTGACCTTGACGCGCCCGCAAGTTATTCGCGAAATTCACGGTCAATACCTCTCGGCAGGCGCAGATATTCTCGAAACCAACACCTTCAACTCCACCTCGGTCTCCATGGCCGACTATCACATGGCGTCGCTGGCCTACGAGTTGAATTTTGAGGGTGCCAAACTGACGCGAGAAGTCGCCGATGCGCAGTCCATTGCGACGCCGTCGCGTCCGCGATTCGTCGCGGGCGTACTGGGGCCGATGAACCGTACGCTCTCGCTGTCGCCGGATGTAAATGACCCCGGGTTTCGCGCAGTGAACTTTGACGAAGTGAAGGACGCTTACCGTGAAGCCACGCGCGGACTCATCGACGGTGGCGCTGACATTTTGCTGGTTGAAACCATCTTTGACACCCTCAACAGCAAGGCCGCAATATTTGCGATCGAAGAAGAGTTTGAGGCGCGTGGGCTGACGGCAGAGATGCGTTTGCCGATCATGATTTCCGGCACCATCACCGATGCATCCGGCCGTACGCTATCGGGACAGGTCGTGGAAGCGTTCTACAACTCGGTGCGGCATGCCAACCCAATTTGCATCGGTTTCAATTGCGCACTTGGCGCGAAAGAGTTGCGCCCGCATATTGAAGAGCTGGCACGTATTGCCGACTGCCGTGTCTCGGCGCACCCGAATGCCGGCCTCCCGAATGCGATGGCTGAATATGACGAAATGCCGTCGGAGACTGCAGCGTTCATCCGCGAATGGGCGACCAGTGGCTGGCTCAATATCACCGGTGGCTGCTGCGGCACCACACCGGAACACATTAAGGCCATCGCTGAAATCGTTGCGCCATTCACGCCGCGCGTCGCGCCGGAAATCGAGAAACGCCTGCGTTTATCCGGACTGGAGCCCGTCAACATCGGTGACGACTCGTTGTTTGTAAACGTGGGGGAACGTACCAATGTCACCGGTTCGCGCGCATTCGCAAAGTTGATATTGAACGGCGATTACGATGCAGCGCTCACTGTGGCCCGTCAGCAGGTCGAGAGCGGCGCACAAATAATCGACATCAACATGGACGAAGCGATGCTCGATTCGCAAGCGGCCATGACCAAGTTCATGAACTTGATTGCCAGTGAGCCTGATATTTCACGTGTGCCCATCATGATAGATAGCTCCAAGTGGAGTGTGATCGAAGCGGGGCTTAAATGTGTACAGGGCAAAGCCATCGTTAACTCCATTTCGATGAAGGAGGGAATCCCCGAATTCATCAAGCACGCGAGTCTCTGTCGCCGCTATGGCGCAGCCGCCATCGTGATGGCGTTCGACGAGAAGGGCCAGGCTGATAGCTACGAGCGCAAGATCGAAATCTGCGCGCGCTCGTACAAGATCCTGACCGAAGAAGTCGGTTTCCCGCCAGAAGACATCATCTTTGACCCGAATATTTTTGCTGTCGCCACCGGTATCGAAGAGCATGCGAATTACGCTATGGATTTCATACGTGCCACTGAATGGATACGCAAGAATTTGCCCCACGCAAAAGTAAGTGGTGGCGTGTCGAACGTGTCGTTCTCATTTCGCGGCAACGATCCGGTGCGCGAAGCGATACACACTGCATTTCTCTATCACGCGGGTAAAGCCGGTATGACGATGGGTATCGTCAATGCCGGTCAGCTTGGTGTGTATGACGATATTCCTAAAGAGTTGCTTGAATGCGTTGAAGATGTGCTGTTCAATCGGCGCAGTGACGCCACCGAACGTTTGGTCGAATTCGCAGATCGATTCAAGGGTCAGAAGAAGGAGCAGATTGAAGATCTGGCGTGGCGCGACCAGCCTGTCGGCACAAGACTCACTCACGCGCTTGTGCGCGGCATCACCGAGTACATCGTCGTTGATACCGAAGAGTCACGCTTGCAGATAAAGGCGGCTGGGGGCCGTCCGATCAACGTGATCGAAGGTCCGTTGATGGATGGCATGGGGGTGGTAGGCGATTTGTTTGGCGCGGGAAAAATGTTCCTGCCGCAAGTGGTGAAGTCGGCGCGGGTGATGAAGCAGGCGGTCGCGCATTTGATTCCGTTCATTGAGGAGGAAAAGCGCTTGATAGGTTCGGAGAATGCCAAAGCCAAGGGCAAAGTGGTGATGGCAACCGTCAAAGGCGAC
>JAJAYN010000461.1 GCA_026786225.1 Burkholderiales bacterium
GAATAGGGGTCCTGCACTTTTTCGTCGCCCAATAGATGCGAGTCGCGTATCTGACTGCCGGCCAACAGCGCACGATAAATTTCACCGGTACGAATCTGTCCCGGCTGGCCACGCAATTCGTGGATGCGTGCATCGAACGGCGTGTCGCTGCCCATTGCCGCGTCCACGCTCATGGCACCCGCCACCATCGCGGCAGCAAAGGCATTTTCGATCTGGAACAACCCGTGAATCGCGAGCGCGGTGGAGACCTGCGTGCCGTTCAGCAATGCCAAGCCTTCTTTTGGCGCGAGTGTGATGGGCGATAACCCCGCTGCGATCAATGCGTCCAACGCGGGCAGACGCTTGCCAGCAACGTGCGCCTCACCCATACCGAGCAGCAAAGCCGACATATGCGCCAACGGTGCCAGATCACCCGAGGCACCCACTGGACCTTTGGCGGGAATGATTGGATAGACGCCCGCGTTCAACAGTCGTAACAACGCCTCGACAATCAGCGGCCTCACACCCGAACGCGCGCGCGCGAGGCTGGCGATTTTGAGCAATAAAATCAACCGCACCACGACATCTGGCAGCGGGTCACCTACACCGGCGCTATGCGACAACACGAGATTTCGCTGCAGCGCTTCCAGTTGATCCGCCGGGATATGGGTATTGGCCAGTTTGCCAAAGCCGGTGTTGATGCCGTAGGCAGGTGCCCCCTTGGCTACGATGCGCTCCACCGTTTCCGCCCCGGCGTGGATTTCCCCCCAAGCCGTCGCCGGTAGCTCGAACGTGACGTGCGCATCGCGCACATGACGAAGTTGGTTGAGCGTGAGCTTTCCAGGGGCGATGGTGAAGGTTTTTGTCATGCGCGATTATAAGCGCTGGGAATGTCGCAGCCACGCGAGAAAGTAAAAGTCGAGCACCGGCGCGGCGTCTGGCGCGATTTGCATCTGCGAGGCGCGCCAAATGGCGATCTACCTCAACGTGCCCGCTTTGCGGGCGCTGCGACGACGCACACGATGCTTGCGTCATTGTTCCCACCGCCCAATAATGAAAGCTTTATCTTTATCTTCCAACGCCGAAAATGAACTGGGAAAAGCTGATTGCGAAGAACTTCGATACGGGCGCTGTCAGCCGCGGCCGCGACTATTGGAAAAAGGGCAGAGTTCGTTTCGTTGAATGGCAGCCAAGCGGTGACGGGCCGACGCTATTCTCGAAAGTGAGGGGATCGAGCGGCAACTACGATCAGGTGACCCGCGTCGATTTTGACGGTGAAAGCATCGACGGGGACTGCACCTGTCCGGTGGCCTACAACTGCAAGCATGTCGCCGCTGCGCTGTTTGAGGCAAACGAGACGCCGATGCAAACCGACACCGGCGATGTTGCGCAGACACATGCCGCCGCGGGTGAGTTATATGCGTTTACCGGTGACCATGATCCTGCGAAAACAAGCGCCATCGCGCCGCGCCGCGTCGCCGCGACGATGCCGCTGCCCTACCCCATCGAGCTATGGCTCACGCAGGTCGCCGCCGCTCAATCGAATGCGGGCGAAAGCTATCCTGCGGATGTGGCGCATCGGATCCTTTATGTATTCGAGCCGACGCGCCAGCAGACAGATCAAGGCGGCCTTGTGCGCATTTTCAAGGCACGCGTAAAGAAATCGGGCGAATTCACCAGTGCAGGGACGTATCACAACACCAATTCATATTTCAGCTCCCCCCGCTATATGCTGCAAACCGACACCCGCATCCTGCGCCAGCTCTCATCCGTCACCGGGCGGGGCTACAGTTTCGAGTTTCCCATGGTCGGACTCGACGCCGCGCTGGTGCGCACCATCATCGAAACGGGTCGCGCTTACTGGCTGGACCTGCAACGGCCCGCACTGCGTTGGGCGGCACCGCGTGCGGGCTTGGTGGAATGGACCGCGCTTGAAAATGGCGACCGGCAACCAACCCTTGCCACGCAGCCGCCTGCGACAGCGATGGCGAGCCTGCCACCGATCTACATCGATGCGAACAGCAATGAATGTGGACTGGTCGATTCTGCACTCACACCAGCCATTGCCATGGCAGTGGCGGCGGCGCCTGCGTTACCTGCCAAATGGGTAGAGCGGGTGTCGCGCGAGTTGCAAACCCGCAACCTGGACCACAGCATTCCGCTTCCCGCCAGAATGGAAGAGGAGACGTTGCACGATTTTCATCCGCAACCGGTACTGACGCTGAAATCACATCAAACGAGTCGTTACGATCCGCGCAACTGGAAGGAGTCGGTCTTGCATTTCGAGACAGCAGCGTTGGTTTTTGACTACCTCGGCGCAAGGGTGACGGGGAAAACACCGCTGGAAATCACCCGCGTCGATGGCAACCGCTTGTTGCGTGTGTCGCGAAACGCCGCTTTCGAACGTGCCGCGCGAGCGCGCCTGACCGCCGTCGGCCTGACCGCTGCAGACAAGATCCTCACGCGCAACATGACACGCGAGTTGCAGGGAACGCTGACCGTCGTTGATGCCACCGTTGAGGATCGCGCTTTTTCTGCCTGGACGACATTTCTCGAAACGACAGTACCTGTGTTGCGACGCGAGGGTTGGAAAATCGACATCGCTGCCGATTTCCGTTTCGACCTGACGCCCATCAGTGAGTGGTACGCCGACGTCGATGAATCCTCGAATCAATGGTTCGATCTGGAAATCGGCATCGAAGTCGAAGGTGCGAGAGTGAGCTTGATTCCGATTCTGGTGCGGTTGATTCAGGCTTCGCCAACAGAATGGCGCCCGGCGGCACTGGAGGCGATGGCAGATGAATCGAAGATCATTGTGCCGCTGGGCGATGGTCGGCGCGCTGCATTGCCACTCGCGCGACTAAAGCCGCTGCTGGCGACATTGTTCGAGCTTTACCTGCGCGAACCGACTGCCGGTCGCGTCCGCCTGTCACCGCTTGATGCAGCACGCCTTGCGGAAATGGATCGCGCGCTGGATTTGCGCTGGCTGGGCGGCGAGCGCATGCGCCAGTTGGGCGCCCGTCTTGCGCGCTTCGATGGCATTGCAACGGTACCGGTACCACCTGATTTTCAAGCGACGTTGCGCCCCTACCAGCAAGAAGGTCTCGCCTGGCTGCAGTTCCTGCGCGAATACGAATTGTCCGGTGTGCTTGCCGACGACATGGGCCTCGGCAAGACCGTGCAGACACTAGCCCACCTCGCGACCGAAAAGGCGGCGGGACGCCTGGATCTTCCAGCGTTGGTCGTCGCGCCCACCAGCATGATGGGAACCTGGTTTTCCGAAGCGACACGATTCGCGCCGGGCTTAAAGGTGATGGTCTCGCATGGCGTGTCGCGACACGAGCGCGATGAAACATTTGCCGACTTCGATCTGGTGCTAACAACCTACGCCCTGCTCGCCCGCGA
>JAJAYN010000462.1 GCA_026786225.1 Burkholderiales bacterium
GCATATTGGTGACCGAGCCGGTCGGTGCGAATTTCTGATTCAAGAATGCGGCGTGATTGGCGAATGCCTCTGCATCCTGTGCAGCGAGATCGTCCTGTAGCTGTTCGACTTTGCGTTGCATGTCGCTGATGCTCTCATCAAATAATTGTGTCGCTGTTTTGTTCTGGGCGATGACTTTGCTCGCGGCGAATTTTGGCGGGATCGCCAAGAATCGCCGCACCGTATCGGGCAGGTATTCGGTCGCCAGGCGTTCCGCGACAAAGGCATTTTCCATCGATAGCTGGCGCTTTGAGCGCATCCATTCCTGATGCAGGTTTTCAATCGCAACTGTCAGCGCCGTGAGCGCGGCCTCCTGCTTTGGCGAGAAGTATTTTCCTACGTTGGATCTTGCGATGGTGCGCAGGGCTTCAAGTGTCTGGGTCATCACTTCCGGTTTCTCGCGGTCCGCCAGCGCTTCGTCAAGTGCGGCCAGGTCGGTGACAACCAATTGCGGATCGCCGAACAAGGTTTTGCCCAGCCAGTAGCCCGCGAGGTAACCGATGATGACCGAGCCCCACCAATAGGCGCCGAGGACGCCTGCGGCACGTGCGGCGACGACGGCAATCGCAATCGCGAGACCGCACCAGTTGGCGGGCGAAGTCATGAAACGCCAGAGCATGGCTATCAATCTGCAATCATTGGTAGGCGCGGATTTCTTTGAAGACGCTCGCGAGCGGCTGCTTGCGGGCATCAAACACTTTACCCCCAGTCGCCTTGGCAATTTCATTCAATGCGCTTGCCTCACCTTCGGCGAACAAGATCAGGAAAACCGGGATTTTCTTTGCCGAGGCGTCCATACCTTCGTAGCGCTGCATGAAGGTGGCAAGGTTCATGCCCTCGGTACGCTCGCCATCGGTAAACACCACTACCGAATACGCGAACGCCTTCGCTTTGGCGTTCGACTTCGCTTGTTCTTCGCCCATATTGCGCACGGCTTCGTATATCGCATCGTAGAGCGCCGTGCCGCCTTCCGCACGAAGCTTGCCGGCGTAGTCCCGAATTTCCGCGAACACCGCCTCTTTCGCACTCGAATCCTTCGCATCGGGAATGACGAATGCGCTGGCGATGCTTACGTCGCTGGAGAATGGCATCAACCAGATACGCTCGCGGCTATTGAGTCGCGAAAATCGCCCGGTGATCGAATTGTCGGCCCCGGCCAGATACTGGATCGATTTGGTGAGCTGCCCCAAACGTCCCTCTTTTTTCATCGAGCCGCTAACGTCGAGCACAAAGGTCGATGCAATCGGGGTGCGGTATTCATTCAAATACGCTTCGATCAGGGAATCAGCCACCGCACGGTCAGTCGTGAATGTAAGCTCTACCAGCAGCCGGTCCTTGGGAAACAAATGCGCGACTTTTTTGGCGACGTCCGGGTTGATCGGCCGACGTAGCGTTTGTTCCGCAAGCCATAGCTGCGCCGGTTCACTCTTGAGATAGGCCACCACCTTTTGATACGCCTCGCGCTTCTGGTCGTTGAGCAGCATCAAAGGATAGTCCGCCGTGGCCACGCCTTCGTGCGGGTAAACCAGCGTCAGCTTCTCGCGTAGATCGCCCTTAGCGTTCATCGACAGCAGCCAGGACTCGTAATTGATAAATGCGTTGATATCCTCGCCCTGGCGTTCCTTGAATTTTTGCGAGAGGTAGGTTGAGTTGTCGCCCACCAGTTTGTAGCCGGTCAGGAAATCACGCACGGCGTCGCGATTGATGTCCGCCGCCGTCAACGCTTCACTCTTGCCCGCCGCCGCTGCCGCCACGCCCATCAAGGCCATGAAGCCCTGATTGCTCGACGCAGGGTTACTCATGGCGTAGCGCAGCTTGCCGGTCTTGGCGGCCTTCATCACATCTGCCCACGTTACCTTCTCGGTGCCATCCCATTTCAGTTGTTTGGCGCTCGATTCCGACACGCCGATGACCAACGGCGAGAGCATGATTTTTTCCTGCAGCTTCACTTTCGACAATCCGTTGGCATCCGACAACAGATACTTGGCGTTGGCGAACCAGGCCGCATCTGTACCGGCTTTGCCATTGAGCACGGCTTCGGTACTCTCAAAAGTCCCGCCAAACTTGAAGCTCACCTCGACACCTGTCGCCTCACGAATTTTCGGGATGATCATTTCGATATCCCGCAGGTCTGTGGTGGCGAGAATCGACAGGCTGCTCTCAACCACCGGAACAGCAGATTTTGGTGGTGCGACAGGGGCTGGCGGGGTGGATTTGCCGCAGCCAGCCATCGCGGCTGCCAAGAGTATCGAGGCGACGATGGAATGGAGCCGGAAGAGCGTGTTTCGCATGAGGTGCCCTTGAGAGTTAAATCTACTGGGGAAAAATTGATCTAAGAAAATTTGAATATGTTTAAAGTGGTTTTCGTCAAACTCAACTGGCATGAAATCGGCATCTATTAGCTTTTCCCCCTTTGGCAAAGGGGGATCAAGGGGGATTGACAGCAGTCGCAACGAGCATCCTGCACGAGTCTTCAATGCCGCCAATCCCTCCCAACCTCCCTTTGAAAAGGGAGGGCACGAGTCAGTTCTTCATTTCCTTGGCAATCACATCAATCATCTCCGCCATGATATCGTAGCTCGGCGGATCGATCACATCAACAATTCGCGGTTTAATCACCAGCCCAACCTTGTTCGCGGCTTCCGGCAGCGCAGCCGCAATACTGGTGCGAAATCCGTATTCCGTGGCGATGGCTTCAACTTGGGGATTGCTGCTCAGC
>JAJAYN010000463.1 GCA_026786225.1 Burkholderiales bacterium
CTGTATTGATAGTGTCGCATTCGCGGATGAAATACTGGTGGTGGATTCGGGCTCGGAGGATGAGACCCGTGCGATTGCGGATGTGCGCCGTTGCCGCGTCATTGAAAAAGAGTGGTTGGGCTTCGGACGGCAAAAACAATTTGCGGTGGCCGAGGCGCGTCACGACTGGGTGTTGTGTCTGGATGTGGACGAACGCGTGACGCCGCGCCTCGAAGCCTCGATTCGTGCGGCATTGCAGATGCAAACGCACAAAGCATGGCGGATGTCGCGGCGCAATCGATTTCTGGGTCGGTGGCTGGCGCATGGCGAAGGGTATCCCGACTGGTCATTACGCCTGTTCCACCGGCAATTTGCCAGCTGGAGCAATGACCCTGTCCACGAAGCTGTCATCACGACGGTAGATGTTGGAACCCTGGATGGCGACCTGCTTCACGATTCTGCGGAAGACGTGAAAACGTATCTGAACAAACAAAATCGCTATTCCAGCCTGCACGCTGAGGCCTTGTTCCAGCAAGGTGTGCGTGCGGGCTACCTGAAATTGTTCCTCAGCCCGTTCGCCCGTTTCATCAAGTTCTACTTTATCCGCTTGGGTTTTCTCGACGGGGGACCGGGATTTGCACATGTCGCCGTCGGTTGTTTTGCGGCATTTGCCAAGTACGCCAAGTTGATCGAGTTGTCCAACAAAATCGATTAGCTGCGTATGCCTTTGAAGCAGCCGGGCTGGTAAAATGCGGCTCCTCCAACCCGCGTTTGTCGTCAAGACGCCCAACTCGTCAATCCCATGATTATCGTCACCGGCGGGGCCGGATTTATCGGTTCCAACTTTATCCGCGAGTGGTTGGCTGGCAGTCAGGAGCCGGTGATCAACCTCGACAAACTCACCTATGCGGGCAATCTCAAATCCCTTGCTGATCTGTCGCACGATGCGCGCTATCGATTTGTGCACGCCGATATCGGTGATCGCGTCGCCGTTGCCGCGCTGCTGAAAGAGGCCCAGCCCCGCGCGATCGTCAATTTTGCTGCCGAAAGCCACGTGGACCGTTCCATTCATGGCGCGGCCGAGTTCATAGCCACTAACATTGTCGGCACGTTTAATTTGCTCGAAGAGGTGCGCGCTTACTGGAAGGGCCTGCCGTCAACTGCGCAGGCAAACTTCCGCTTTTTGCATGTCTCCACCGACGAAGTCTACGGCTCACTCACTGCCACCGACCCTGCGTTCACGGAGACCCACCGGTACGAGCCCAACAGTCCCTATTCCGCATCAAAGGCCGCCTCGGACCATCTGGTGCGTGCCTGTTATCACACCCATCATTTGCCGGTCGTGACGACCAATTGCTCGAACAACTACGGCCCCTACCACTTCCCGGAAAAACTCATCCCGCTGATGATTCTCAACGCGTTGGCGGGCAAACCGCTACCCGTGTACGGCGACGGCCAGAATGTGCGCGATTGGCTCTACGTAACCGACCACTGCTCGGCCATTCGCCTCGCGCTGGAGAAGGGACGATTGGGTGAAACCTATAACGTCGGTGGCCGTAACGAGCGCACCAATCTCGATGTGGTCAACATCGTCTGCAGCCTTCTGGATGAGCTAAAACCGCGCGCCGACGGCAAGTCTTATGCCACGCAGATTTCGTTTGTAAAAGATCGGCCCGGCCACGACCAGCGCTACGCCATCGACGCGACCAAACTGGAAAGCGAACTCGGCTGGAAAGCTGCAGAAAACTTTGAGAGTGGCATCCGCAAAACCGTGCAATGGTATCTGGACAATCAGGACTGGGTGCAATCGGTCACCAGTGGTGAATACCGCAAGTGGATGGACACGCAGTACGCCAACGACAAGGAAGCCGCGTAATGAACAGGAAGGGCATCATCCTCGCTGGAGGATCCGGAACGCGGCTCTATCCAGTGACACAGGTTATCTCCAAACAGCTCCTGCCGATCTACGACAAGCCGATGGTGTATTACCCGCTCACCACCCTGATGCTGGCTGGCATACGCGAGATTCTCATCATTTCCACGCCACACGACACGCCACTTTTTCGCGAATTGCTGGGCGATGGTTCTAAGTGGGGTTTGAAGCTTTCCTACGAAGTGCAGCCGTCCCCGGACGGCCTCGCACAGGCTTTCCTGATCGGGCGGAAATTCCTCGACGGCGCGCCTTCGGCGTTGATTCTCGGCGATAACATTTTCTACGGACACGATCTCTCGCAATTGTTACAGCGTGCCAACGCCAATAGCAGCGGTGCCACGGTGTTCGCTTACCCCGTGCATGACCCGGAACGCTATGGCGTTGCTGAGTTCGACGCCGCCGGCAAAGTTATTTCGCTCGAAGAAAAACCCGCCCACCCCAAATCGCGCTATGCGGTCACCGGTATCTATTTTTACGATGATCAAGTATGCGACCTGGCTGCAGCCCTCAAGCCCTCGCCACGTGGCGAACTGGAAATCACCGACCTGAACCGTCTGTATCTCGACAAACACCAATTAAAGTGTGAAGTCATGGGACGCGGCATGGCCTGGCTGGATACCGGCACCCACGAATCCTTGCTAGAGGCCTCCCAATACATTGAAACCATCGAGCGTCGGCAGGGCCTGAAAATCGCCTGCCCTGAAGAAATCGCCTACCGGCAGGGATGGGTGTCGGCAGACAAAATCAGGGAATTGGCGCAGCCGATGGCCAAGAATGGCTACGGCCAGTACCTGCTGAAAATGCTTACCGAACAGGTCTACTAGCAACGTAGATCGCCATTTGGCGGGTGTTTCGGACGAAAAAGGTCTGGAAAACCACGCCAATGCTAGAGTTTCATAAAAAACAGAACCAGCCCATGAACGTGATCGCTACTGCCATCCCTGACGTCAAAATAATCGAACCGAAAGTGTTTGGTGACGATCGCGGTTTCTTTTACGAGAGCTTCAATGCCCGCGCGTTTCGCGAACAGGTGGGTATCGATCAGGATTTCGTGCAGGACAATCACTCCAAATCGGTCAAGGGCGTATTGCGTGGTTTGCACTACCAGATCGAACAGGCGCAGGGCAAGCTGGTACGCACCGTCGTCGGTGAAGTGTTCGATGTCGTTGTCGATATTCGCAGAAGCTCGCCTACCTTTGGCCAACATGTATCTGTCGTGCTGTCTGCGCAAAACAAACGCATGCTGTGGGTGCCGGTAGGTTTTGCGCACGGGTTTCTGGTGACCTCCGACCACGCCGAATTTGTGTACAAGACCACCGACTACTACGCCCCGCCCCATGAGCGCAGCCTGCTCTGGAGCGACCCTGCGCTCGGTATCGACTGGCCGCTCGCGGGGGTTACGCCGCAACTGAAGAAAGCCGATGCCGAGGGCCGCACGCTGGCCACGGCGGAAGTGTTTGCCTGATGGGCGCGACGCCACCGCGCATCCTCATCACCGGAAAAAACGGGCAACTTGGGTGGGCGCTGGCGCGATCATTCGGCGCGAACGCCGAGGTACATGCGCTTGACCGCAACGGGCTGAATCTGGCGGATACCGATGCCATCCGCCGCTGTTGCCGCGAAATCAAGCCGACGCTGATTTTAAACGCGGCGGCCTATACCGCCGTGGACCGGGCAGAACAAGAGCCCGAACTCGCCATGCAAATCAACGGGCAGGCACCGCGTGTTCTCGCCGAAGAAGCCAATCGCCTCGATGCGGCAATAATTCACTATTCAACGGACTACGTTTTTGCCGGCGACGCAACAGAGGCGTATCTAGAGGATGATCCGACTGCACCGCAAAACATCTACGGTAAAACAAAACTCGTCGGTGAGCAGGCGGTTTGTGAAGTTGCAGATCGCTTTCTGGTCTATCGCACCAGTTGGGTGTACGCCGCCAGGAGGCAGAATTTTCTGCTGACGATGCTCCGGCTGGCCATGGAACGAGATGAGCTCCGTGTCGTTGCCGATCAAATCGGCTCGCCCACCTGGGTGGAAACGCTCGCCGACTTCACGCACGCGGCGGTGGACGCACAGGGACACCTTACCATCGCCGATGGTATTTATCATGTTTCCGCGAATGGCCGCACGTCCTGGCACGCTTTTGCCGAAGCAATTTTCGCGGCCATTCCTGACCCGCGTCGTACCGCCAAACGTGTAGTGCCCATATCGACAGCGGACTTCCCTACGCCTGCAAAACGCCCTGCATTTTCGGTACTGTCAAACCAGAAGATTGAATTTGCGACAAAAAGGCGTGTCCCAGACTGGCAGGAACAACTCGCTGGCTGCGCCGCTGATTACGCCCAAAACGCCTAGCAGCCCGCCTGTTACAGCTTGACACAGCATTGCATGGGTCAATTCGTGGCGCATGGGGTCGCCAACTATCCCGGCTGTTATACTGCTCCGCTTAAACTTTTTGTTTACAAATCAAGGGCATCGTTTTGCTTACGCACGTAGAACCCATCGTTGAATCTGACCGCATATCGACCTTGGCCGATGACCCACCACGTGTGGAGACCTTGATCGCGCGGTTGGGCGAGATCCTGATTATGCGCGGCAAGCTGGATATGGCAAATCTAGACCGTGCGCTCAAGGTTCAGGAAACGGCGCGCAACGCGGGCGCGGTTGCCGAAAAGCTCGGCTCGATTCTCTCGCGCCTCGGCATGTTGTCGAGCCGTGAACTGGCTGAGGCTCTGGCACAGCAACGCGGCTGGACGATTGTGGAGTCGTCGGAGTTCCCGGAGCTGCCGATACTGGAAGGCGCGGTGTCGTCGCGCTTTCTCAATGAAGTGCGCGCCATACCAGTGGCAGAAACCGAATCGGAAGTGGTGCTTGCCATGACGGATCCGGCCGACGCCTATACATTGAAGGCGATTTCAGCGGCAACAGGCAAACGCGTCATCCCAAGACTGTTGGCAAGCAGTGATTTTGATATCGTCTACGAGCGGCTATACGGAAGTGGCAAGTCCTCGATGGGACAAATCGTCGATAACATTTCGACCCGCGATGAAGAGCAGGATTTTGGCGATATTGAGCACCTGAAAGATCTGGCCTCTGAGGCGCCGGTGATCCGCCTGGTGAATCTGATCATCAATCGCGCACTGGAGCGGCGCGCCTCCGATATTCACGTCGAACCATTTGAAAATCGGCTCATCGTTCGTTACCGCATCGACGGTGTGTTGCACGAGACAGAGTCGCCACCGCGGCGGCTCTCGGCTGCGGTGATTTCGCGCATCAAGATCATGGCCAACCTTGATATCGCTGAGCGGCGTTTGCCGCAGGATGGCCGCATCAAGCTGCGGGTACAGGGCAAGGAAATCGACTTGCGCGTCTCCTCGGTGCCGACCATGCACGGCGAGAGTGTGGTCATGCGTATTCTCGATAAAGGCGGCGTCGCGCTGGATTTTCATGCGCTCGGCTTCGATGAAGCGAATCTGAAAATCTTTACGGCGATCCTCGATCAGCCCCACGGCATCCTGCTCGTGACGGGGCCAACCGGTAGTGGCAAAACCACCACGCTCTACACCGCCTTGGATCGCTTAAACAAGCCCGACGTCAAGATTCTTACGGTTGAAGACCCCGTTGAGTACCAAATGCCGGGCATAAACCAGATCCAGGTCAAACCGCAGATCGACCTCACGTTCTCAAACGCGCTACGCTCCATCGTTCGGCAGGATCCGGACGTGATCATGATCGGCGAAATTCGCGATCTGGAAACCGCGCAGATCGCCATGCAGTCCGCGCTGACCGGACACATGGTATTGAGCACGATTCACACCAATGATGCTGCAGCGACTATCAATCGCCTGCTGGATATGGGCGTCGAAGACTATTTGCTAACGTCCACCGTCATCGGTATCGAAGCGCAGCGACTGGTGCGGGTGCTGTGCACGGCGTGTAAGGAGCCTTACCAGCCTGTTGAAGAGGTCGTCGAACAGATGGGCTTGCGACGATTCAAATCCGTTGGCTCGGCTAACAGACCGCTCACGCTCTATCATCCCAAAGGCTGTGAACAATGCGGACACACCGGTTATTTCGGACGCTTGTCGATCATTGAAGTTTTGC
>JAJAYN010000464.1 GCA_026786225.1 Burkholderiales bacterium
CACAAATCCGGGTGCGGTTGGGGCGCTTTCCGTGACCCCAGACGCATTGCGACATCAAATCCAGCGTGGCGACGCGCGCATTCTGGAGGAGTCTTCACTTGTTGACCGTGCTGTCGACAACATGGTCCACTCGCTGTCAGGTGCCATGCGCGGCGAAAGCGGGGGCTCGACCGCTAGCGCTCAAGGATAGAAAACAATCAACCCGTAACCTGACGCTGGCGGCCTGTTGGTCGGCTCAAGTTTGAGATCGACGTTGACATACAACTCCGTGTTGGGTAGCAACGCCTCATCCTTATTGATTGTGCGGCCCAAATAATCGCCCGGATGCAGCAGACGGCTAACGACCACTTGGTTGGCGTTATCGGTAAGTCTCAATTCCAGCGAAGGAAGGTCCTGCTTGGTCTTACCTCGATTGACGAGAATGGCAGTCAGCAGAATTCGGCCTGGCTTTCCGGGAGCCTCGATTAGTTCGGACGCTTCTATTTTAAGCGCCGCTTCATCGCGACCCCACGACAATAAGCAACCGGCAAATTCACATATTTCACTCGCAGTCGGACGCAATTGGGGATAGGCGGAAACGAGTGTCGTGCGGAATGCATAAGCAGCTTGCGCGACCAAGCAAAGTAATAGCACTGCTACCCCAACACGCCACAACGGCGACGGCGAAGCAATCGCCGCAACCCGACTTGCGGGGACTTCAATCAGCAGTGGATTGTGCTCCCCCGCCAAGTCAATTGCCGGCTCAACCGGGTCGGCCCACGTGACCGCCGAGCGCTCGCTCGCTGTAGACTTAACTGCAAGAGGTTCGATTGGCTGGATTTCATCGCGTCGGTCATAAACCACCGAACTTCCGACGGGAACTTGTTGTGGAACCATGGGCGGGCGCGGAGCTTCCGGCAATGGCTCTGATGCCGAAAATGCGGCCGGAAGTGGCGATGGCTCTTCGCGCAGAAACAGTCGATCAGCAATTGGTTCGGTGACGCCGTCAGTAGCTGAAAACGGTTTTTGCTTTTCTTCGTTTGGCGGGCGTTCGGTCCGGCTGTCCAGCGAATCAGCAGTGTGCGCATCGCTAGTGTCTTCCGCTCGTGAAAGAGATTGAAAGGCATTGAATACCTGGCGGCAACGACCGCACATAACGCGGCCTTGCCGTACATTCAATTGTTCGGGCTGAACTTTGAATTGTGCTGAACAGTTAGGACAGATCGTAAGGAGCATGGAAAGAAAGTATAGCCTGCCAAATCAGCTGTTGTTTCGCTGTCCCGCAATGCAAGACCAGCCCTCTTCACTTCGCCACACACACAAATCGAACCACTCACGGTAAATGCCAATGATTTCGTTGGCCTGTTCATCCAGAATTCCCGCAAGCACAAGCACACCATCCGGTTTTGTATGCGACGCGAGTAGCGGTGCCAATACGCGCAACGGATTGGCCAGAATATTTGCGACCAGAATGTCTGCCATCACATTCAGCGTTGTTTCACCGTCAGTGAAGTGAATTGCTACCTCGTTTTGCATTGCGTTATGTCGCGCCACTTCCACAGCTGCAGGATCGATGTCCACGCCGTATGCCTCAGCGGCACCTAGCTTCATTGCGGCGATCGCAAGAATACCTGAGCCCGTCCCGTAGTCGAGCACGGTTGGTCGTCTTGCATGGTTCAGGTTATTTTCAAGCCATTTCAGGCAAAGGCGTGTAGTTGGATGGCTACCGGTCCCGAAAGCTGCACCCGGATCAAGAGAAATGTTGATTGCTTCGGGTCGCGGTGCACTGTGCCAAGTTGGGACAATCCAGATGAGGTCCGAAATTCGGATGGGCTGAAATTGTTCGCGGTTACGTTGGACCCAATCCTCATCGTCGAGGATACCAAGCTCGAACAGTGGCGCTGATATCTCAAGATCCTTCGCTATGCCCTCGAAAATTGGTCGCACTTCACTTTCTGGCGCAAACAACGCAGTAAGTCGACAATCATTCCATAGGCCCGTATCAGCACCCGGTTCACCGAAGATTGGCTTCTCGTCGCTCGTTCCCTCGAGCGCATCATCGACGTTGACCGATATTGCGCCACGCTCAAGAAGTACATCACCAAAAGCATCGGCGTGTTCGCGGGAGAGGCGAAACGATAGTGACTGCCAGTGCATCTCTATTTCAACAGTAAGTACGGCCGCAAAAAGGGATTTGCGCTAATTTGATTCGCCGGCAATTTTTTTCAACTTTGCCATACGCGTTTCGAGGAAATGGATCGAGGTTCCACCCTGAATGAACGCCGCATCGTTCATCAACTCCTGATGAAGCGGCAGATTGGTCTGAATTCCTTCCACAACCATTTCTGACAAGGCGGTTCTCATGCGTGCAAAAGCCTGTTCACGATTGTCGCCATGCGCGATTAATTTCGCAATCAGGGAATCATAGTGTGGTGGCACAAAGTAATCTGCGTACACATGTGAGTCAACACGAATACCCGGGCCGCCCGGCACATGAAAACGAGTTATTCTGCCTGGAGAAGGGATAAATGAAACCGGGTTTTCAGCGTTGATGCGACATTCGATTGCATGGCCGCGCAACTGAATATCTTTTTGCCGATAGCGCAGTTTATGGCCAGCAG
>JAJAYN010000465.1 GCA_026786225.1 Burkholderiales bacterium
CAGCAGGCACCCGCCAGTTCACCGGTTCCCGCCAAGGCGGATGCGAGTGAAAAAGTTGAAGTAGTTACCGTCACCGCAAGGCGGCGTGAGGAATTGATTCAAGATGTTCCCGGCGCCGTTACCGCGTTTTCCGGCGCGCAACTTGAAAAGGCAGGCATTCCCGATGTGACCGCCTTGACAGAACTAGTTCCCAACACAACGTTGAAAACATCACGGGCAACCAATACGACCTTGACGGCATTCATCCGCGGTATTGGTCAGCAGGATCCTGTTGCAGGGTATGAACAGGGTGTGGGGATTTATCTTGACGACATCTATATGGCCAGGCCGCAGGGTGCGCTGGCTGATATTTATGATCTGGCCCGCATCGAAGTGCTGCGTGGGCCGCAAGGTACGCTTTACGGACGCAACACCATCGGCGGTGCCGTGAAGTATGTCACGCGAAAGCTTTCCGACAAGCCTGAATTGAGTCTCAAGGCTACGTTTGGCAGCTATAGCGAAAAAGACCTGGTCGTCAAAGGCAGCGTGCCTGTTTCCGATACGTTAAAGATCGGTGCCACCATTGCAACGTTTAATCGCGACGGCTTCGGCAAGAACGTGATTACAGGCGTGGATAACTATAACAAGGAGGTTGTCGCGGGCCGGTTCAGTGCAGAATTTACGCCGAACAGTTCGCTGTTCATTCGCTTTGCGGCAGATCGCACCGTCGACGACTCGCTTCCCAAACAGGGATATCGCCTGACGCCGAGTCCGGCTCCAGGCAATCTGCCCCCGCTCGAAGGCAAATACGACACCCGTGCCAACCTTTACTCCGTGCTTGGGCATGCTCAACAAGTCATCAATCATGGCGAATCGTTGCTGGTGGACTGGGCGATCAACTCAGCGCTCTCGTTCAAGTCGATCACCGCGTCTCGTGGCGACAAATCCTTCGCCCCGATCGATTTTGACTCGCTCAATCAACCGTTATTTGAAGCACCCGCCATCTACAAGAATAAACAGTTCAGCCAGGAATTCCAGTTCACCTACACCGACGCGAAATGGCAGGGAGTCGCCGGTTTCTATTACATGAAGGCGAACGCGTTTAATGAATTCGACGTGTTGGCCAATCTTGCAGGTGGCCTCTCCCTCTACACGCTTGACGACATCGATACCAAGACCTACGCCACGTTTGCCGACGTCAGCTACAACGTAACCGACACGTTTAGCGTTACCGCCGGTGGACGGTACACGAGCGACAAGCGTGAAGCGCGCATCTTCAAGCGGACCTACCTGGGGCTGACGGGCTCACCGACGCTAGGCAACCCTGCGGCAGTCGGACTCGCCATCAATACTGATTTGGGTAAAGGCGACTTGAACCGGACCGATACCAAGTTCACACCGAAGATTGGTTTCGGCTGGAAGTTTGCACCCGAACACAATCTGTATGCGTCCTATGCGGAAGGTTTCAAGGGCGGGTTCTTCGATCCACGCATGGATTTGGGCGGCGCGCCAACCAGCGTTACGTCTCTCGTCAAACGAAAGGGCGTCGAGCCGGAGGAAGTTTCCACCTACGAATTCGGTCTGAAATCAACGCTTAATGGTGGCCGGATCCAGACCAATGCGGCCGCATTTTTCACCGATTACAGAAACGTGCAGATTCCAGGCTCGATCCCTACTCTCAATGCCGCAGGTGCCGTGGTCGGATTTGCAGGCAACGTAACTAACGCCGGCAAGGCGCGGATTCAGGGCTTCGAGTTGGAGGCACTGGCGCGTTTAACGGATTCGTTAACCGTCAGCGGTATGGTCGGTTACATCGACGCCAAGTACAAAGAGTGGATCGTCGCCAATGGACTTACCGGCAGTGCGGCAGCGTTGATCAACGTTGCTGGCGCGGCGGAATTTCAGAACACGCCGAAAAATACCGCCAGCGTGACAGCAACTTATGAGTGGCCGATGGCGATCATGGGACGGGCTGGCGGCTTCGCGCTGTCGAACACGTTCTCTTACAAGACCAAGGTGAACCAGTTTGAATTTGTCCGCCTGAGTGGCGCTACGGCGTTGGACGCTGCCGTTTCGCAAAACGTACAACTGGTGCAAGATGGCTATTCGTTGTGGGACGCCGGTCTGGTGTGGACCAGCAAGGACGGCAAGCTGCAACTCGCGCTGAATGGTCGCAACCTGACGGACAAGCGCTATAAGGTCGCCGGTTACGCATTCGGCGCCTTCTCCAACTCCATCACGACCTTCTACGGCGACCCTCGAATCGTCAAAGGAAGCGTTACCTTGAAGTTCTAGAGCGACTGGCGGCGCGAGAAGTGCCGCTGGTTTTTTCACCGGGCAGCCTGTCGCCATCAGCGCACAGGCTGCGGAAGCCGGCGGCGCAATATTCAACCATTCGCGGTTCAATTGAAGCCAGATCATCGGAGCGGCATAATCCGCCGCTCACGCGATCAAGGCGTCCGGTACGTGAAAGCGCAAGCGTTAGCGAGCCAGTCAAAAAATGAAAGCACCAGAAAAGTTCTTCTTCGCGGGCATTCGGCAACGCCCGCTTGACGACCGCAATCATGCGGTGCACCAGGGGATCAAAGTACGACATGATCGACAATGCCACGTGGGACGCATCATTGTTGACCAGCGCAATCAGGCGGAAATAATTCTTCCACCCCACATCCCCGTTGCGCGCGCGTTCGAGCAACGGCAATACAAACGTCGCCACCGCGCCTTCAACGGTCACGTTGTTGCCGTGCGTCGCTTCGTAGGTATCAAAGGCTTCCATGCGCTCGGAGAACACCAACTCAGCGCGCCGTTCCAGCACCACGTCAAACAACCCTTGCTTGGTGGCGAAATAGTAATGCGCGAGCGCAGCATCGACGTTGGCGAGAAGCGCGACTTCGCGCATGGTGACGCCATCAAAGCCCCGTTTGGAAAAGAGATCTTCTGCGGCGTCAAGTATGCGATCGGCGGCGTCAACGCTACCGACGGCTTTGCGCGGGCGACCTACTGTGGCGCGCTTCGGTTTTGCACCGGCTTTCGGCGTGCGCACCGTCAGCGGACGTCCGGTCTTGCCGTTACTGTTATCGCGGGTTATTTTCATCGGCGATCACACACAATGATTAAAGCTCACGCTACCCAGACTAATTTTCGCGTTCATATTTTTTTGGACCCCGATTTTTCTCATTCTAATTCTTTTCGTAGGCACCCATGAACTATATCGATGTCTTTTACCAGAGTGAAGATGGCCTGCGCCTTTACGCACGCGACTATCCGGGGCCGAGTGAAAATTCTCCTGTTGTACTCTGTCTGCCGGGCTTGACACGCAATAGCAAGGACTTCGCCGAAGTGGCAAATGTTCTGAGCGAAAACTACCGCGTCATCTGTCCCGACCAGCGCGGACGTGGCCGGTCTGCGCGCGATCCGGACCCGTCACGATACCGTCCGGACCAGTATGCCGTCGACATGCGCGTACTAATGGATGTGTTGAAATTGCCTGAAGTTGTGGTGATCGGCACATCACTGGGCGGTTTGATGGCGATCTTGTTAATGGCGACTATTCCGGCACGAATAAAGGCTGTCGTGCTTAATGACGTGGGCCCAGTCGTGGATCCGCGCGGCGTGAGCAGGATAGCGACTTATGTTGGCAAGACAGTACCGGCGAAAACCTGGTCAGAGGCGGCACAACAGACCGCCACGACCAACGCGGCGGCATTCCCGGATTTCAGCGAAAGAGATTGGCAAGTGATGGCGCGCGATGTCTACATTCAGGAAGGGCAGGCACCAGTACTGGATTACGATCCTGCCATTGCCCTGGGTCTGTCGACTGGCACTGCCGCTCCCAACTTGTGGCCGCTATTCGACATGGCGGCTGGCAAGCCTCTGCTGGTGATTCGTGGGCAGGATTCGGACATTCTCTCGGTGGAGACATTGGCAGAAATGTGCCGCCGATTGCCGCAGTTGATTGCACTCAATATTGAGGGCAGAGGACATGCACCGACGTTGAGTGAACCGCAAGCAAAAGAGGCGATCAGCCGGTTTTTGCGTAGTCTCGATGCAGCCTGAATAAGTCGGTGCATTTGCCGCGCGGAAATGCTTCGCACCAAGAAAAACGGCAACCCTAAGGTTGCCGTTTTCTATTCTCTAACTACTGCGAAGCCAATTACAGTGGCTTGATGGCGGTAGCTTGCTTGCCTTTAGGGCCGGTCGTGATTTCGAAAGAAACCTTCTGGTTTTCTTTCAACGACTTGAAGCCATTGCCTTCAATCGCGGAGAAGTGTGCGAAAAGATCTTCGCCACCGCCGTCCGGCGTAATGAAGCCAAAACCCTTAGCGTCGTTAAACCATTTAACGGTACCTGTACTCATGTAAATTCCTTAAAAATAAACACCGGGAAACTCCCCAGCGGAAAGGCAGCCTTACTAACATCAGGTAGCGTAAATGGTACAAAGAATCGGGCTCAAACAACAAGCGAGTACTTCGGCACAAATTAACTGCATACACTGCGAATGCGACTGCACGGCGAAAGTTACGCGAAAGCCATTGATTCGTCAAGGAAAACCGCTAAATATCGCGGCTTCGTTCCGCCCGTCCCCTGACTACGACTTGATACTGCCTCGACAACGCAATAATATGTGCATATGCACGTTAAATGCCGCCACTAAAAATTTCTGCCCATGTCGACTGATGCAACCCTGCCACACCAAGCTTCACATGCCCCCCAGAGTTGCACTTGCGGACGCCTTCGAAAACTGTCGCGCCGCATGACCTCCTTTTATGAGCAGCACATGCGGCAGATCGGCCTTAAGCTCTCCCAATACTCCGTTCTCGCCAACATATCTGAGCAAAAACAGACGCTGGTTCAACTCGCGGATCGGCTCGATATGGACCGCACTACCCTCACCCGCAGTTTGCGACCGTTGCTGGACCAGGGCTGGGTTGTAGAAGCTGCCGGCGACGACGCGCGCCAGCGCTGGTTGGTGTTGACGCCCACGGGCAGCGTTTTTCGCCAGAAAGCCGAAGCGCATTGGCGCGACGCACAACTGGCACTCGAATCACAGCTCGGACGCGAGTTCGTTGCCAACCTCAACGTGCAAATGCAGCAGGCCCTGTCCCAACTCAAGCCGGCCCTGCCGGAAGCCAACTGACCATGAAAAATAAACAGCAAGGCTACTGGACGATCGTCCTGGTCGCCGCCGCGATCCTGATGGTGACCATGGGTGCGCGGCAATCCCTGGGTCTGTTCGTTTCGCCTCTCAACACCACCACCGGCCTTGGTATTGCCAGCATCAGTTTCGCGATGGCGGTTGGTCAATTCATGTGGGGCGCTGTGCAGCCGGTCGCCGGTGCGGTGGCTGATCGTTATGGCCCCGGGCGGGTCCTCGTGACAGGCTTCGTCATATTGGCCATCGGTAGCGCCCTCACCCCCTACATGAGCACATCGGCAGGGTTGATTTTTTCTATCGGCATTCTCAGCGCGGCGGGTTCCGGTGCGTGTAGCTTTTCAGTGCTGATCGGCGCGGCAGCGCAACGACTCCCCGCTGAAAAGCGCGGCATGGCTGCAGGCATCATTAACGCCGGCGGCTCTTTCGGCCAATTCGTATTTGCGCCGGTGCTGCAAAAGCTCATCGGCAGTATCGGCTGGATGGGAGCCATGTGGGCCCTGGCGGTCGTCACGCTGGCGGCATTGCCGCTGGCGCGCGTATTGCGCCGCAGACCGGTAAGCGCACGCGCCAGTAACGCGAATGCTGGTGGTATTGGCGATCAGACATCAGCACCATCGGCTGCGCCCGAACAGACATTAAAGGCCGCAATCAGACAGGCACTCGCCGACCCGAGCTACCTGCTGTTGCACGCCGGCTTTTTCACCTGCGGCTTCCACATCGCTTTTCTCGTCACCCATTTGCCAGGCGAAGTACAGCTCTGCGGATTGCCTGCTCAAGTTGCCAGTTGGTCTCTGGCCATCATTGGCCTTGCCAATATTGTCGGCAGCCTCGCTGCGGGCTGGGGCACGCAAAACTACCGAAGCAAATACATCCTGTTCTGGATGTACTTCTCTCGCGCCGTCCTGATCACCGTCTATCTGTTTGCACCCAAAACGGCCACGACGTTTTATCTGTTCGCTGCCGGACTCGGGCTGACGTGGCTCGCCACTGTGCCGCCGACAGCGGGTGTAGTCGGCAAGCTCTTTGGTACGCGTTACCTCGGCACACTATTTGGTTTGACGCTGCTATCGCACCAGATCGGCGGATTCTTCGGGGCGTGGTTGGGCGGCATCGCTATCACCGAAAGGGGCAGCTACGATTGGATTTGGTACGCAGACGTCGGCCTCGCTTTAGTGGCGGCTTTATGCAACCTGCCTATCAAGGAAGCACCTGTACACAAGCCAACCTTGCAGGTAAAAGCGGCTTAGGGGCAATGCGAACGCAGATGGTGGACGCAGAGTCCGGCACCCTGTTTATCCAAATGCTACCGGCACAAATAGTCGCACTCCCTGACGCGTGGTTATTCTTCAGGCGCAACGATAGACGAACGATTCGGGCAGCCGCTTAAGAAAACTGCATGATCAGCGCACTTCGCTCGGCTGCGGGACAACTTTGCCCATCTTGGGGCAAACTGTCGGCACCGCCACACACCACCATTCCGAGGAATTCTATGCAACGCGCCCAATACACCGAACGCGGCCCTGTTCCGCAGGCATCGATCGCCGCAGTTGAATTTACGCTACCATCACTTGGCCCGGGTCAAGCCCTGATCAATGTGCTTGCCGCACCGATAAACCCATCGGACGTGCTAACACTGACTGGCGTCTACGGAATGCTGCCGCCGTTACCTGCTGTAGGCGGCAACGAGGGTGTGGGCGTGATCGCAGAGTTGGGCCCGGGTGTGACCTCCCCACCAATCGGCCAGACGGTGTTGCTGCCTGTCGGTGCCGGCACGTGGTCTACACACATGGTTGCTGAGGCAGCCAAATTGATGCCACTGCCCAATGGTGTTGATCCACTGCAATTGGCGATGATGACTGTGAACCCGCCAACCGCGTATTTGATGCTCAAGGAATTTGTTGACCTTCAGGCTGGTGATTGGGTGATCCAGAACGCCGCCAATTCGGGCGTGGGTGAATACCTTATCCAACTGGCGAAAATCCGTGGCTTGAAAACGGTCAATATTGTCCGGCGCGATTCGGCCGTTGCGGCAGTGCAAGCGATGGGCGGGGATGTTGTGCTTGTTGATGGCCCAGGTCTGGCCAAGCAAGTTGCTACGGCCACCAACAGCGCAAAAATTCGCCTGGGTATCGATGCGGTCGGCGGAAAATCCACCGATAACATCGCCAATTGTCTGGCCGAAGGTGGCGTGTTGGTCAACTACGGCATGATGAGCGGCGAATCTTGCATGGTCTCGCCGTCCTCGTTTGTGTTTCGCGACGTGACGCTACGCGGATTCTGGCTGGCGCTGTGGTTTCGCAAAGCGACACCGCCGCAACAGATGGCCGTGTTCGGCGAGTTAGCACAATTGATCGCGACCGGAAAGCTGAAGGCGCGTGTCCAGGCAACCTACGACATCGGCCAGATCAAGGAAGCGATTGCCGCTGCGGCGGCGGGGGAGCGCGATGGGAAGATTCTGATGGTGCCGAAAAACTAACCATCCGTTAACATAGCGGCGTCGTTAATACATGCTACATGCAACGTATTCAGCCTACCCAGCCCAGCCAAGGAGAGTTACAAATGAAATCAATAATTCTGACGACAGCACTTTCGATTGTTTGTTGTGTCGTTAGCGGACACGCATCCGCCAAAACAAGCTGCGATGAAGTCATCGCCGCCATTGAGGCCAAACTGGCGAGCAAAGGTGTAAAGAAATACACCCTGCTTGCGGTACCAAAAGATGAGGCTTCTAATTTGCGTATCGTCGGCACCTGTGACGGCGGATCAAAAAAAATTACGTACAAGCGCGACTAAACACAAGCGACTTTCCGCATCTGCCTGGTTTGGCGGCCGCAGAACATGAAAATTTTGGCAAACTCAAGCACTGGCGGGCCTTCCCGGCAGAAAATGCCTGGTGAGGCCCGCCGTTGCTTGAGTTTCAATATTTTTTGTCAACTGGCGACGTTAACGCTGTTGAGTGCATGTGGCGGAGGCGGGGGCGGCGGTGCGAATACGTCGACCGGCAATGGCGCAGTGCCCACGATTCCACCTGCACCAACGGGCCTGGTCTCGGGGGTCTCTACTTTATCTACGACGTGTTCTGGTGTTCCCAACGCAGGAACGCTGTATACAAATGCCGAAGTAGAACCGCATGTCGCCATTAACCCCACCAACCCCAATAACCTGATTGGCACCTGGCAACAGGATCGCTGGTCAAATGGTGGTGCCCAGGGCATCGCCATTGCGTCCTCCTTTGACGCGGGCGTCACATGGACCACCAATGTGTTGCCGGTTTCCCGTTGTGGCAACGGAAACATCGGCAACGGTGGCGACTACGAACGCGCTTCCGACCCGTGGGTGACGTTTTCGCCTAACGGGGTTGCATACCAGCTCTCACTCGCGATCAGCGGAACCTCATTTCAGGAGGGATCGCGTTCTGCAATGCTGGTCAGCCGCTCGGCCGACGGTGGCCGAAGCTGGGGCAATCCGGTCACGCTGATTCTTGACGGTTCGCAGTTTTTCAATGACAAGAACACGATTACCGCCGACACCACCGACTCGCGCTATGTGTACGCTGTCTGGGATCGCCTCACGTCCGACAATCGTGGTCCAACAATATTGGCCCGCACCACCGACGGTGGGAGCACATGGGAGGCGGCACGCGTCATTTATGATCCCGGCGTCGGCAACCAGACCATCGGCAATGTCATCACAGTACTGCCCGATGGCACCTTGATCAACTACTTTACCCAGCTCAACACGGCCTCCGGCATGATCATCGGCTCGTTCGCGGTCATGCGGTCGACCGACAAGGGCCTGACCTGGTCTCAACCGATCACGATTTCCAGTTTCCTTGGCATCGGCACACGCGACCCCGAAACCGGCGCGGCGATTCGGGACAGCTCTTTCCTTGGCCAGATTTCGGTGGGCCCACAAGGGCAACTTTACGTTGCATGGCAGGACGCTCGCTTCAGCAACGGCGCACGCGACGCGATCATATTCTCGCGTTCCACCGATGGCGGTTTGACCTGGAGTCTGCCGTTGCGTATCAATGCAGATGCCAGCGTACAGGCGATGGTGCCCAGCGTGAATGCGCGCGCCGACGGCACCATCGGCGTCAGTTACTTCGACATGCGCAGCAACACCACCGATGCCTCCACCCTGCTCACCGACTACTGGCTGGCGACCTCGCGCGATGGAATCAACTGGACGGAGCGCCGTATCTGCGCCGCGTTTGATCTCGCCCTGGCACCGGTCGCAAGAGGCTATTTTCTGGGCGATTACATGGGTCTCGTCAGCGCCGGCACCAATTTCTATCCGCTCTATGTGCGTACCAATACCGGCACCATTACCAATCGAAACGATGTCTTCATGACGCCGATAAATGTGCCTCCAGGTGCAACGGCGGCAAGCGTTTCGCTGCGTGGCGCAGACACGGCAGAGCCCGCCGTCTCGGCCGCGTTGCAGCGGCAGGTCAGCGACAATATCGTTCAAAAAATGGAACAGCGCGTGCCGGGCTGGTCCCGTCTGAAGGCGTTGCGCAACCAGCCATAGCCACGAACCGCAGGCTGCTATCATCTGCGCACAATAATATTCGGAGGAGCTGGACGTGATGAACGCCTTGGATTCGCTCGTGCCTCAACGGTACTGTGCATGGGCAAGCTGCGTGTTGCTCGCCATACTGTGCCTGTGCCTGTCGCCGCTCACACCAATCTGGTTTTGGCCCGCCATACTGTTTGTGCTGCTTTCGCTGGTCGGATTGGTCGATTACTCACAGGACCGTCAGGCGATACGCCGCAACTACCCGGTACTGGCGCACTTTCGGTTCTTCTTCGAATTTATCCGTCCCGAAATTCGCCAGTATTTTATCGAGGCCGACCGTGAGGAACTGCCGTTCTCGCGCGCGCAGCGTTCGATTGTTTACCAGCGCGCCAAAGGCGCGGCGGATAAGCGGCCCTTCGGCACGCAGCTCAATGTCTATGAACCGCAATACGAATGGATGAATCATTCGATCGCACCTACCGACATCGACAACCACGATTTCCGCATTGCCGTCGGCGGCCCGGATTGCGCCAGGCCCTATTCGGCCAGCGTATTCAATATTTCGGCGATGAGTTTCGGCGCGCTTTCGGCCAACGCGATCCTCGCGCTCAACGAGGGTGCCAAACGCGGCAACTTTTGTCACGACACCGGCGAGGGATCGATCTCTCGCTATCACCGTGAGCGGGGCGGTGACCTGATCTGGGAAATCGGCAGTGGCTATTTCGGTTGTCGTACAGCCGAAGGCGGATTTGATGCGCAGAAATTCAAGGAGAACGCGGCATCCGATCAGGTGAAGATGATCGAGATAAAACTTTCACAAGGCGCCAAGCCCGGCCACGGAGGCGTGCTGCCTGGCGCAAAAGTGACCGCAGAAATCGCCGAAGCGCGCGGTGTACCGATCGGTATCGATTGCATTTCGCCGTCCAGACACTCGGCCTTTTCAACGCCGATTGGGTTGCTGCAATTCGTGGTGAAGCTGCGCGAGCTGTCCGGCGGCAAACCGGTCGGTATCAAGTTCGCTGTGGGACACCCGTGGGAATGGTTCGGTATTGTGAAAGCGATGCAGGAGACCGGCATCACCCCCGACTTCATCGTGGTCGATGGCGGCGAAGGTGGCACGGGCGCGGCGCCCCTGGAATTCACGGACCACGTCGGCGCGCCGATGCGGGAAGCGCTGATGCTGGTACACAACACGCTGGTGGGTGTAAACCTGCGCCATCACATCCGCATCGGTGCATCGGGCAAAATCGTTACCGCGTTCGACATCGTACGCGCCATCGCAATGGGTGCCGACTGGTGCAATTCCGCACGCGGCTTTATGTTCTCGCTCGGTTGCCTGCAAGCGCAGACCTGTCACACCGGACACTGCCCGACAGGCGTGACGACACAAGATCCGAAACGCATGCGTGCACTGGTGGTGCCGGACAAAGCCGAACGCGTGTTCCAGTTTCATCAAAATACCCTGAAGGCGCTCAAGGAGTTGCTCGGTGCCGCCGGCCTGACCCACCCGTGCGACGTTGGCCCGGAACATGTGATTCGCCGCGTGTCTTCCACCGAGGTGCGTTCGCTGGCTGCATTGCACACCTGGGCGAGACCGGGTGAGCTGCTTTCGGCTATTCCGGAATTGCCGGTGTTCAAAGTCTTCTGGGCGGTTTCGCGCGCCGATTCGTTCGACGCGCCGCCGAATGTGTTGTCGATGCGAGGTGTGAAAACACACTGAGAAAACCAGGTGATTTCCCGGTAACAATGACCGTGAATTTCGTGCAGAATGTGGCCATTGCCGATACAGGCACAACGATGAGCTTGTCTGTAAATAGTCCGGGGTGAAATATTCACGGATAAGCTCTAGACACAGGGAGCCATCATGTTTGAACGTATATCGCGTAGTTGGGCGTTGGTCAAAGCCAGCGCAGCCGTGCTGAAACAGGACAAGGAACTGCTGGTTTTTCCACTGATTTCCTCCATCGCTGCCTTGTTGGTCGCGGCCTGTTTCATATTGCCGATGATCGGTATGGGCGCACTGGATGGTTTGTCA
>JAJAYN010000466.1 GCA_026786225.1 Burkholderiales bacterium
GACATCGACTGCTTCGCAAAAACCATTGAGCGAATTGAAACCGATCTGGCCACGATGCGCCTGCGCGCCAATGCTTGGGCGCGTGGAGACGTGGACGCTATTCGCAAACTTCCCGTAGCCGACCAGCGCGCTGCCTGCGAAGTCGCCGTACGCGACGCCTCGTTTATGAATACGCTGGGCACGCAGGACCTGCTCAAGCAAATGGAAAACATGTGGATCAACGCCGCCGAGACCGCGCTGAAGAACAACACGGTGACGGTTGCGGTACTGCCGATTCCACAAATTATCGCGCCCGATGGCTATGTTGCCGCCCTGCGCGCAAAAGGATATGTGGTGCAGGAGCCCGAATAGCCCGGTACCACGCTGCGCCGACGCGTGTCAGCGACGTTGCCTTGCCACATTTCACACGTTCACTTGAATTCGTCGAGTTTTTATTCTCGCCTCGATTGCGGGTATCCAGGCGAACACCAGTATTGGCGGACATTGCAGGGCTTTTTGGCTTCAAACGCCCCGCCAGTGCTTGTTGCTGCTTTCCAGGCGCTTGCGCCCCGCCTCTTATAATTGCGCATTCAACTTCTGGAGCATGACATGAACATTGCCCTGATCGTCCACGGTGGCGCGGGTAGCTGGCGTCCCGGCTCGGATGACGATGCAATGAAAGGCACGACTGCCGCCGTCGCCGCAGGCCGCAGGATTCTCGAGGCCGGCGGTGGCGCGCTCGATGCTGCGGTTGCCGCATCGCTGGTGCTTGAAGACAATCCGATCTTCAATGCGGGCACGGGTGCCGTGTTGAATTTTGATGGCTTTGTGGAATTCGACGCGTGTGTGATGGTCTCCTCGCATTCGCAGATTGGGGCGGTCTCAGGATTGCAGCGTGTGAAGAATCCGATTCTGGTCGCGCGTCAGGTGATGGAAGAAACGGACCACGTCATGCTTACCGGCGACGGTGCCACGCGTTTCGCACGGGTGATGGGCCACGCCGATTACGATCCGATCACGCCTGAGCGCCGGGCAGACTGGCAGGATAAGAAAACCAAGCTTGCCGTCGCAGTGGGCGCAGACGGAAAAGGCGCGATGAAAATTCGTCACTTCCTCCAGAGTCATCCGGAGTATGCGGGCGGTACCATCGGCGCGGTGGCGCTCGATGCCAACGGTGTGTTGTGCGCCTGCACGTCCACAGGTGGCGTGACCATGAAGCTGGTGGGTCGCGTGGGTGATACGCCGCTGCCTGGTTGCGGAACGTATGCATCGAAGTTTGCGGCGTCCTCGGCGACAGGTACGGGTGAGTACGTGATTCGGTCGCTGGCGACGCGGCAGATTTCCGACAACGTCGAGCGGGGGATGAGCCTGCAAGCCAGTATTGCTTCGGTACTGGATGCTCTGGGCCGTGACTTCGACGCTGATGTTGGTTTTATCGGCATCGATTCTCAGGGCAATGCGGTGGGTGCGCATCGCACACCGCATATGCCGCACGCCTGGTTTTCGGGCGCGTCGGAGATCGTCGCGAAAATGCGCGCCTGATGCGGCGCGAAGACCACGTCCTGCTGGAAACCGAGCGGTTGGTCCTGCGGCGCATGGGCCTGGCCGACCTGGACAATATGTCGCGGCTAAACGGTGACCCGGAGGTGATGCGCTACGTCGGTGACGGCTCGGCATGGACGCGCGCGCAGAGTGAAGCGCGTATTCGCCGCGTCCTGATGGTCTACAGGATTTTTCCGGGGTTGGGTTTTTGGATAGGCGAAGAGAAAATCAGCAAGCGCTTCGTCGGTGCCTACGCGCTGATTTACATTCCAAACACGACCGAAGTGGAAGTTGGCTATCGCCTCAGTAAATCGGCATGGGGACGCGGCCTTGCAACCGAGGGCGCGCGTGCATTGGTGCGCTACGGCATGTTCGAGTTGGGTCTCAATCGCGTCGTCGGGCTAACGCATCCGGCGAACGAGCCATCCAAACATGTGCTGATGAAGGCCGGTTTGCAGCCACGTGGCATGGGGCACTACTACGACAGGGAGCTTTGCTATTTCGTGGCGGAAAATGGCTCGCTTACGCGGCCGGCCCTGACCCACATGCGCGTAAGCAATGCGGCTGCTTAATCGGCCTTACGGAGAAGGGCGTGATACGCGCCAGACGACAGGAACACGCCGAAGGTAATCGCTGCAATGCCGACGTAGTCGCTGGCCTTTGGCCACTCGCCGAGCAGCGTAATGGCCGTTAGCATCGCCAGCACGGGCACCAGGGACGCGAAACTGGACCCCAGTGACGCCCCCAGAATCGATACAGCGCGCGCGTAGGCAAACAGCGAGATGATGCTGACGAAAATACCCTGATAGATCGTCTGGATGACGATAGGCCCCATGGATGCCTCCATGATGCGATGCGGCAGGAACAGCGCGTATACAGGCAAATAGATAAGCGCCGAAACGACGGATACCACTGCCGCTGCGTGCAAAGGCGTGAAGCCGGATTGGCCGGCCGCGCGCATGGCCACCGTAAAGCTCGCCCATGTGATGGCTGCGGCCAAAAACATCAAATGCCCCCGCCAGTTGCCGCTGGCAAAATCGGTGAGTCCGGCACCAACAAAGATGATGATGCCTACAGGGATCAGCATCAGGCCAAGTTTGCGTACGCCGGTTATTTCTTCCTTGAGGAAAAACATCGCCAGCAACGCTGCCCAAAGTGGCATCGTGCCCGGCACCAATGCACCTGCATGCGCGGCAGGCGCGAATTGCAATCCGCTTGAGGCGATCAGCACGTACGGAACCCCTGCACAGCAAATGATGACGAGCCACGTTTTCAAACCGACACGCTGGATTCCCCATCCCTTTTGGTAGACCACCGGTGACAGCAATATTCCGGCGCAGGCAAAACGCAGTGCGGTGATGTCGTATGGCGACAGCGAAGTGGTTACACCGTAGCGCGTGAGCAATATCCATCCCACCCAAATCGAGATGGCGAACAATCCCCAGGCCGCGCCTTGCAGGTAGCTGGCTTTTGGTAACGTCGATTGTGGGGTTGTTGCGGACAGCGGCTGGGACGACACGGCAGGCTTTCAAAACAGACTTGAATTTTATCAGAATGCCCTCGCGTATCCGGCTGTTTGCAGCGGCCAAGCGCCTTACAATGTGGCGATGACAGCAGTAAAACCCTACAAGGTCCCGCGTTCGACGCTCGTGGTCATTTACACAGCCAAATTGGAAGTGCTGTTGATTGAGCGCGCCGACCGTCCCGGCTATTGGCAATCAGTGACAGGCAGCCAGGAGCACGGCGAACCGCTGGTGCAGACGGCGATGCGTGAGGTCATGGAAGAGACCGGCATTGACGCGAATCGTTTTGCGCTGACGGACTGGCTGCATAAGAACGTATATGAAATCTATCCGATCTGGCGGCATCGCTATGCGCCGGGCACCACGCACAACACCGAACACGTGTTTGGCCTACAGATTCCGGATCGCGTCAGTGTCAAACTAAGTAGTGAAGAACACTTGCAATATGTGTGGTTATCGCATGACAAAGCCGCACCGCTGTGTTTTTCGACTTCCAATCGCGATGCCTTGCTCGATTTGCCGCGCAGGGTAGCTATTCAATAATTTTTGTCGCTGTGACTACCAACCGTCCATGACCGAACGCATCACCATTGCCACCTACAATATCCACAAAGGGCTGAGTCCGCTCAATCGTCGCTTGGTGATTCATGACGTGCGCGAAAAAGTGCAGTCACTGAATGCCGACATCGTTTTTTTGCAGGAGGTGCAGGGTGCCCACGCCAAGAATGAAAACAAGTTCAACGATTGGCCGGCGCTGGCGCAGCATGAGCATATTGCCGAGGGACGCTACACCGATCTCGTTTACGGACTCAACGCGAGCCATAAAAATGGCGACCATGGCAACGCCATCCTGTCGGCATTTCCCGTCATCAACTGGGTCAATCGCGATGTCTCGCATCATCGCTATGAGGCGCGCGGTCATTTAATGGCACGTATCGATGTCCCGGGCTGGCAGGCACCGCTAACCTGCGTATGTATTCACTTGGGCCTGTTCGCACGCAGCCGCAAGATGCAGATCGAACGCCTGATCGAATTTCTGCATGAGGCCTCGCACGACGGTCCGCTATTGGTCGCGGGCGATTTCAACGATTGGCGCGCCGGGGCGAGCGGCACCAGCAAGCGTCTCAATGAAGCACTTGGTCTTATCGAGGTTTTTGAGCATTTGCATGGCAAGCCTGCGCGTACATTCCCCGCGATGCTGCCGTTTTTTACACTCGACCGGATATATGTGCGGGGTCTCGCCGTTGAACAATCGAGCAGGCTGCACGGAAAGGTGGACGGTGTGAGCTGGCACAAGATGTCGGATCACGTTGGTTTGTCGGTGACACTGCGGCCAGGGCAGTGAGTCTGCAGAGCCGGTTTCGCATCGTCCCGGGCAACCGGATTATCCTGCTGAAAAATGGTGCGGAATTTTTTCCGGCATTGATCCGTGCCATCGATGTCGCAACGGCCGAAGTCCGGCTGGAGACGTATATTTTTAGCGACGATGTCGCGGGGTCCAGTATTGCCGAGGCCTTGAAGCGCGCGGCCGGGCGTAACGTAAAGGTGCAGGTATTGATCGACGGTGTCGGTTCATACTATACCCGTGAAGCGTTTTTTGACGACATGCGACGCGCAGGCATTGCCATATTGGTTTTTCGCCCGGAGCGCAGGGTTTTTAACTTAAAGAAAAGTCGGCTGCGCAGGGTGCATCGCAAGATCGCACTGATCGATGGCAGGGTCGGGTTTGTTGGGGGAATAAATCTGATCGATGACATGACCCAATCAATGTCGGACTTCCCGCGATATGACTATGCGGTACAGGTGGAGGGGCCGGTGCTCGCCGACATTTATCTGTCGATGGCACGACTTTGGCGTACGGTCTCATGGTGGAAATTTGGTCAGCGCGACAAGAGCTTTCCGCGACCAAGTTTTCCGGCCCACGTTCCTGCATCGCTCGAAAACGAAACGAAAAAAGGGGACACAGATATTTTCTTTGCGATCCGCGATAATTTTCGGCATAGACGCGATATTGAGAAAGCGTATCTTGGCGCCGTTGGCAAAGCGCGGCGCGAGATTCTCATTACCAGTCCTTATTTCTTACCGGGCAGGCATTTTCGCCGCGCGCTGATCGCAGCGACCAAGCGCGGCGTGCGCGTGATCCTGCTACTGCAGGGGCGCGCGGATCACGCCATGTTGCAACAAGCTACCCGTGCGCTCTATACGCAGTTGCTGGGTGCCGGCATCCGTATTTTTGAATATCACCACAGCATGTTGCATGGCAAAGTCGCGGTAGTCGATGAAGATTGGTCCACCGTAGGGTCCAGCAATCTCGATCCGTTCAGCCTTTTCCTTAATCGCGAAGCCAACGTGGTCGTCATCGACAAGAGATTTTCCGCAAATTTGCGGACATCCGTGATGGAAGAGATTCACGCGAACGCCACGCAGCTTGACCCGACCGATTGGCAGAAACGCGGTTGGATGGATCGGGCAAGCTCATGGATCGCATACGGGTTTGCGCGGTGGGTCATGGGATGGATGGGTTTTGCAAGACGCTGGGATTGAAGCGTCCGTTTTTGACATCGCGTAAAAAGATGAAACGCCAGCATTGGCGAGCCTTTCCAGACCATTTGTGTCTGGAATGCTCGCCAATGCTGGCGTTTCATCTATTTATGCGCCTGAAATGCGTACGCTACGTCCGCCCGCGATTTGCACTCGCGCCACGAATCAGCGTACCAACGCCTTCACTGGTGAGCACTTCCAGCAACAGCGCGTGGGGCACCCGCCCATCGATGATGTGCGCGGTCTTCACGCCGTTTTTCACGGCGTCAAGCGCGCAATCCACTTTAGGCAGCATGCCGCCGGAGATGGTGCCGTCTTCAATCAGCTCCGCCACTTTGGAGGCCGTGAGTCCGGTCAACACCCGCCCTTTCTTGTCGAGCACGCCGGCGGTGTTGGTCAGCAGGATAAATTTCTCCGCCTGCAGGGCGACGGCAATTTTGCCTGCCACGACATCGGCGTTGATGTTGTAGGCGGTGCCCTTTTCGTCAACGCCGAGCGGCGCGATCACCGGAATGAAGTCCTCGCTGTCAAGCAAATCGATGATTGCCGTATCGATCTTGACCACCTCACCGACCAACCCGATGTCGATTTTCTTGCGCTTGTCTTCCTTCGAGGTAATCGTCATCTTGCGCGCGTGAATAAAATTGCCATCCTTGCCGGTAAGCCCCACGGCCTTGCCGCCCGCTTTGTTGATGAGTGTGACGATTTCCTGGTTGACCAGGCCACCCAGTACCATTTCCACGACGTCCAGTGTTTCGTCATCGGTGACACGCATGCCCTGGATGAATTGGCCCTGCTTGCCGATTTTTTCCAGCGTACGATTAATCTGCGGCCCGCCTCCATGAACGACGACCGGGTTCATGCCGATTAATTTCAACAACGTAATGTCTTCAGCGAAATCTTCCTGAAGCGCCACATCAGTCATCGCATTGCCACCGTACTTGACGACAATGTTCTTGTCCCAGAAGCGCTGTATGTATGGTAGCGC
>JAJAYN010000467.1 GCA_026786225.1 Burkholderiales bacterium
ACTTAACTTGTTTGCCAACCAAGTCCTTGTAACGATCATCCTCTGGGTGAACCGCTACCGCCACATCACCAAGCAATGTTTCCGGTCTCGTTGTCGCAACCGTCAAACCTTGCAACAGAATTTTTTTTCCGTCCTTGTCGGTGCTGTGTTGCGGCCCATCGACAAAAGGATAAAGAATCTCCCAAATCTTCCCATCCTCTTCCTGGCTAACCACCTCCAAATCCGATACCGCCGTGCCCAACACCGGATCCCAATTCACCAGCCGCTTGCCGCGATAAATCAATCCCTGCTCGTGCATGCGTACAAACACTTCCACTACCGCCTTGGACATCTTTGCGTCCATAGTGAAATAGCCGCCTTTGTCGCCTTCGGTGTCAGCGTAATCCCAGTTCGCTGAATCGCCCAGCCTGCGCATCTGGCGCGTAATGGTGGATCCGGATTCTTTTTTCCAGTCCCACAAGCGTTCGGTGAATTTTTCGCGTCCCAGGTCGTGGCGCGATTTGCCTTCCGCCTGCAACTGCCGCTCCACCACGATCTGCGTGGCGATACCGGCGTGATCTGTTCCTACCACCCAGTTGGTCTTGAAGCCGCGCATACGGTGATAGCGCACCAGCGTGTCCATGAGCGTTTGCTGGAAGGCATGCCCCATGTGCAGCGTGCCCGTCACGTTCGGCGGTGGTAGCTGAATGCAATAGCCGGGTTTGTCAGATGCAGTGTCCGTCTTGAAGTAGCCGGACTGCTCCCACTTCGGATACCAGTACGACTCGATGGCGATCGGGTCAAAGGCTTTGGCGAGCGCGTTATCGAGAGGATTAATGACGGCTGCGAGGTTTGCTGAAGGCAATGCTTGATTCATGGGTCAACGCGTCTCAGGAGGTTTGTTGCGAATATTGCCGTGGTGCTTGCCCGCGTCAAAAATTGCGCAGGACAGGGGATTATTTTTGCCGAAGTTTGTCGGCCAACGCGGCATTAACGGCATCGCCGATTTCGTTGGCGATATCCTGACGCATATCGGATATGACATGCGTGATGGCGCTATTGATCTGTGTGGACAATTGCGCGGCGATGCGGTCTTCAAGTTTCGCGGCGAGACCATGGTCGATACGTTCCAGCACGCGCGTAAAAATATCGTTGGAAAGCGCGTCGATTTCATGCTCGGACAGTTGCTTCAAAAGCGTGGCTGGATCGGTAGCAGGAGGCGTTATTGCTGCCGTCGCTGTGCTCGCGGGCTTCCACTCGGGGGCATCGACCAGATCTGTGAGCAGCGGCACATTGCGGTCGTCCGGGGGCTCGATGGTGCGTCCATGCCTGCCCAGCAATGCGTCCACGCGTCCGGCGAGTTCCTGATCTTTATCCATGCTTAAGCATATCGTGAGTTTGAACATCAAACCCACGCGCCTTATAAAACTTCATTCGTTCACGCGCGCTGGCACGATCATCCACGTCACCGCTAACCACCTCACGCAACGCATCGAAACGGCTGAAAAACGGGGGTGGGTCGTCGCCAATATTGAGCAGCGCCTCATGGTGCGGCAAGCCAGTATCGTCCGTCGCGATGACAATTGGTGTCTCTGACGCGAGCGGGTGTGCCGCTTTCACATGGGGCACAAAGGAGAGCTGAGAAAACGTCCAAAGCAAACGGTCAAATTCTTCTGCAAGCCTGGTCGACGGCGCAAACACGATCAATTTGCGTCCGTCATCGAATGCGCGCTTTGCCAGATTGCAGGCGAAATGCAATTTATTGTCGACGTTGAAGAAGAACTTTATTTCGGTCATTCCAATTTGCCTCCCCCTTTTTGCGAAGGGGGTTACAGGGGGGATTGTCGGTTATGGTGAAGTGTGCCGCCATCTAAAATCCCCCTCATTCCCCCTTTCTCAAAGGGGGAAGTAGTTGGCGATGATCATGCTCTGATATTTGTGCAGTCGCCCGCCAACGGGGCTAGATCCCCGCCCGTTTGAACAGGAAATTCGCCAGCAATGGCACCGGACGTCCGGTTGCGCCTTTGTCTGCGCCGGATTTCCATGCCGTGCCGGCGATATCCATATGCGCCCATTTGTACGACTTGGTAAAGCGGCCCAGAAAGCACGCCGCCGTGATCGAGCCGCCGGCGCGGCCGCCACTAATGTTTGGAATATCCGCGAAGTTGCTTTTCAGCAAGGCGTCGTATTCATCGTTCATCGGCAAATGCCACGCCGCGTCGTTGGCAACAACACCTGCACTGACCAGCTCAGCGGCCAGCTTGTCGTCGTTGGCAAAAATGCCGGTGGTGATGTGACCTAACGCGATGACCATGGCACCCGTCAGCGTTGCCGCGTCCACCACCACGGCAGGTTTGAAACGCTCGGCATAGGTGAGTGCGTCGCACAGGATCAATCGACCTTCTGCATCAGTATTGAGAATTTCAACGGTATGCCCCGCCATTGATTTGACGATGTCACCAGGTCGCGTCGCGTTGCCACCCGGCATGTTTTCGCAAGTCGGTACCAGCATCACCACGTTCAACGGCAGCTTCATCATGCCTACCGTTTTCATCGCGCCCAGCATCGAACCGGCACCCTGCATGTCGTATTTCATTTCATCCATCTCAGCCGATGGCTTGATGGAAATGCCGCCGGTGTCGAACGTAATGCCTTTGCCGACCAGTACAACCGGTGCGGCACCTTTTTTGCCGCCTTTGTGTTCGAGCACAATGAACTTCGGGGGCAGGTAAGAGCCTTTGGAAACCGAGAGCAGCGTGTTCATGCCCAGTTTTTCCATGTCCTTCTTTTCAAGGATCGTGCATTTGAACTTGTAGGTCTTGGCCAAATCTTTTGCGGTGCTGGCCAGATAGGCCGGCGTTGCAATGTTGGGCGGCATATTGCCCAGATCTTTGGTGAGATTCATTCCTTCACCAATCGCCTCGCCGCGTTTGATGGCCGCATACAGCGCTTTTTCGTTGGCCTTGCCATCCAGGTGGAATGTGACGGCTTTGCCGATGTGCTTGTTATCGGCCTTGCTTTTCAGCTGGTTGAATCGATATGCGCCGTCGATGGCAAGAGTGGCGGCTTGCTCGACCTTCCAGGCGATATCTGCAGAGGCGTGTTTGGCGTTCAGCGGAATGGTGACATCGGTTGCCGCGCATTTTTTCAGGGTCTTGAACGCCGCCGACAACGAGGCGACGAAAATCTTGTTGCTGTACGCTTTGTCATTGCCATAACCCATCAGCAAGACGCGCTTGGCTGTGATCCCGGGAACTGCTTGCAGAACGAGTGTGCTGCCACATTTGCCGGAAATATCGCCTGATGCAACTGCCGCAAGA
>JAJAYN010000468.1 GCA_026786225.1 Burkholderiales bacterium
GCCTTGACGGGCAATGTCGTCCACGCGCAGGCGCTGGAAAAGAAAAAAATCACCATCGCCGTCGGTGGCAAAGGCCTGTTCTATTACCTGCCGCTGACGATCGCTGAACGCAATGGCTATTTCAAGGATGAGGGCCTGGAAGTCGAGATTCCTGATTTTGCCGGTGGCGCCAAAGCGTTACAGGCAATGGTGGGTGGCAGTGCGGATATGGTGTCTGGTGCTTTCGAGCACACCATCAACATGCAAGCCAAGAAGCAACCCATTACGGCGGTGGTGCTGCAGGCCGGCTATTCGTCCATCGTGCTGGTACTGCCGAAAGACAAGGCGGCAATGTACAAATCGCCGAAGGACTTGAAGGGATTGAAGATCGGCGTGACGGCACCCGGCTCATCGACCAATATGTTCGTCAACAATCTGCTCGCCAAGGGTGGCCTGAAGCCCACCGATGTTGCGATCGTTGGCACCGGTGCCGGTTCAGGTGCCGTCGCCGCGATGGAAAAAGGCGAGATCGATGGCATGTCCAATCTCGATCCGGTCATCAGTCAGCTGGAAGCCACCGGCAAGTACGTCGCGGTCGCGGATAGTCGTACCGAAAAGGGCATGCAGGATATTTATGGCGGCGACTATCTGGCGTCTTGCATCTATGTGAATTCGGATTTCATCAAGAAGAATCCGAAAACGACGCAGGCGGTTGTCAACGCGATGGTGCGCGCGCTGCGTTGGCTGGCCAAGGCCACACCCGAACAGGTGATGGCGGTGGTGCCGGAATCGTACATGGGGGGCAATCGCGGGCAATACAAAGCGGCGCTACTCAAAAATATGATCGGCTATTCCACCGATGGCCAGATGAGCATGAAGGCGGCGCAAAACGTATACAAAGTGCTGAAGCAGTTTGAGCCATCGGTGATTGCTGCAGGCAGTTCGATCAATCTTGCTGCGACCTTTGACAACCAGTTTGCCGTGAAAGCCGGAGTGAAATACAAATGACGTCTTCCCGTCTTTCGCGACGGGGTTGACATGGCGGCAGCGCTCTCGTTCAGCAATATCTCTGTTACCTTCACCGGCAAGTCAGGCGGCGTGGGTTACAGGGCTGTAAAGGACACCACGCTCAATATCGCCGACGGAGAATTCGTTTCCATCGTCGGGCCTACGGGCTGCGGCAAGTCCACGTTGCTCAATATCGGCGCAGGACTACTGAAAGCATCAAGCGGTGAGGTAAAGGTGTTTGGCGAACCGCTTGTCGGGCTCAACGCAAAAGCGGGCTACATGTTCCAGTCCGAGCCGCTGATGCCGTGGCGTTCTGCGATCGATAACGTCACCGCAGGGTTGCAGTTTCGCGGCATGGATGCGGGAGGCGCCCGCGCCCAAGGTGAAGCGTGGCTGGAACGCGTCGGGCTCAATGGATTCGGCAATCGCTATCCGCACGAAATGTCCGGCGGCATGCGCAAACGCTGTTCCCTGGCGCAAATGCTCATCCTCGACCCGAAGATCATGTTGATGGATGAGCCTTTCTCGGCGCTCGATATCCAGACGCGTCAATTGATGGAAAACGAGTTGCTGCAACTTTGGGGGGAGGACAAGAAGTCGGTCATCTTTATCACCCACGATCTGGAAGAGGCGATTTCCCTCTCTGACCGCGTCATCGTTCTGGCGGCAGGGCCGGCCACGCACCCGATCGGCGAATTTGTGATCGACCTGCCGCGACCACGAGATGTGGCTGAGATTCGCATGACATCGAGGTTTCTCGAACTGCACGCGCAAATCTGGCAGGTGATGAAAGAAGAAGTGTTGAAGGGGTATGCGCAGACGAAGAATAAGGTGGTGGTGTGAAAAAAATCCCCATCTGGTTTTGGCAGATCGCTTTGCTCATCGCGATCTTCGTCATCTGGCACCTCGCTACGGCACCTGGACTGATCCCCCCCATTTTCTTCGACAACGAACACCGCGCAGCATTCTTCTTCGGCGAACCCATAAAGATTTTCAGCGCCATCTGGGTGTGGTTCACCGGTGGCGAAATCTATCCACACCTGTGGGTGACTTTGCAGGAAACGGCGCTGGCGTTTGTGATCGGCACCATGCTCGGTTTAGCGGTGGGTCTGTGGTTGGGATTGACGCCAATGGCTTCCGCTATTCTTGATCCTTATATCAAAGCGATGAACGCGATGCCAAGGGTAATACTGGCGCCCATCTTCATGGTCTGGTTTGGGCTCGGGATCTGGTCCAAGGTAGCGCTTGGCGTCACGCTGGTATTTTTTATCGTGTTCTTCAACGTCTATCAGGGTGTAAAAGAGGTTTCACCGGTCGTGTTGAACAACGCACGCATGCTCGGCGCCAATGCCTCGCAATTGCTGCGCTACGTTTACCTGCCGTCAGCGACCTCGTGGGTGTTTTCCAGTTTGCACACTTCCGTGGGCATGGCATTCGTCGGCGCGGTAGTTGGTGAATATCTGGGCAGCGCGAAAGGTGTCGGCTATCTGATCCACCAGGCGGAGGGGTCGTTCGATATCAACACCGTGTTCGCCGGCATTCTGGTGCTGACGGTGTTTGCCTTGCTACTTGATTTCGCGGTGACGTTTGCCGAAAACAAGTTGCTCAAGTGGCGGCCGCAGCAAGCGGAGACGGAGACGACGTAACCGGCTTGCCCGGGTTTATCCAGCAAAATTTGGTGTAGAACGCCATTTGAAGAGCATCTCCGAGCAGAAGCGCCTCAAAATCCGCACCGGTATTGGAGGTTCATTTTTTTGTCAGCGGCACCCGCGCAGGCAAATTTGTCGAATATTCCGTATTTCCGAAGGCACAGGCGCGCTATTGTTAAGGCTATCGTGTCAACGCTGAGGCCGGCAATGGATGCAGGTAAGAAATACTGGGCTTTTCTAAGCTACAGCCATCAGGACACCAAAGTGTGCGAATGGCTGCACC
>JAJAYN010000469.1 GCA_026786225.1 Burkholderiales bacterium
AACAAATAGCGCGCAAAGGTTATAAAAAGCGACCAGGTCAGCGTCATTGACATGCCCGACGAAAACCAGATCGTGTTCGCCCAGCCCGTGGTCTCTGCCCAGTGCTCTCAGACGGGACACCTGATCAATCGTGCCCTTGCCAATGATGACAAGTTGATATTTGCCGCGCAGCGCCAGTGGAATTTTTGCGAATGCTTCCACCAATCGATCGTGATTCTTGCGGCTATCGAAGCTTCCCGTAAATAGCAGGAACGGTTTCTCAATGCCGGACTTTCCAAGTAACGCCAATTTTGACGCCTCGTCCATCGCTGATGGCGCGAACTGGCTATCGACTGCAGACGAAACATTGACGATGTGGTCGGAAGGGATATCGGTGTTTTCGAGTGCTTCCACTCGCGAGAAATCAGAGATGGCCAGGATCATCCCGGCACGTTTCAGGTTGTCAAACTTGTTCAGGTAGTGATCCGAAAGCATCTGGTTGGTGAGGTAGGTTTCCTGCTCCAGGTAGGGGATCAAATCGTAGAGCGTCACCGCAGTACGCGAAGCGGGAAACAGCATACCCACCGACGTAACAACGTCCTCACCGGCCCCTTCAAACAGGCTTGCGATATGCACGACATCGGGATCAATCTCTGCAATGCGTTTTTCGCGAATGAGTTCGGCTATGCGCGTATGTACCGGCAGGTTATTCTCGGCGGCGACAAACGCGGGCACCTCGAAAGTCAGGATATTCTGCTGCGGCATGAGGTCCGCGAACTCTGCACGAATCAAATTTTCATTCGGCAGCCGGCTATTGAGCAGCAGGCAGAATTCGTGTCTCGAATTAAGGCGCAACATCGCTTTTGCCAGCGACATCGAATAGCGGCCGATGCCACCGAAGCGGCTGCCAGATTGACAGCCTTGTAAATCAATCAGAATCCGCATCGTTGGGTTTTTCCCTGGGCCTCGGCACCAAATGGCCGCGGAAATTAGTAAAACTCTAGCACTGGCGCGCCTTTTCAGGCCATTCTGCGTGAAACACCGCGCCCACTCTCATTCTACGAATGTTTTCGTGCATTCTTAAGGTCACGCACGATTTCTTCCGACCGCAGATCAAGTGCCACACGTTCACGTGTCGGAACTTGTTCAATCAATTGCCGTAAGCCCAAAACGCTCTTTTCTAAACTCGCGATTCGCGCATCCGAATCCTGACGTCGTGCCGACGCCCTTTGCTCGGCAGCCGCGATTTCAGCTTTAAATCTTTCAACCTGCTCATGCTGAGCGATCAGTTTCGCTTCCAGGATTAGTAGACGTTGCTCCGTAGCGCGCCCCCGGCGCTCGGATTCCGAATTGCGTTCGACATCGACAAATCTGGAAAATATTTTGCCGATTATTGACGCCTGCGACGAGCGATAACGCCTCAGCGCAGGAGACAAGTCTGAAATTTTGGCACCCGCAAGGATGACTTCCTGTGACGCCGACATTTCATCCAGAATCTGAATTTTCGACGTCCCCTCAAGGAGTTGCCCGAGGCGATGTTGCAGTTCTTCCTCGTCCGGTGCCCGCTTCAGTAACGCGGCATAGGCGGACTCGACGAACTGAATGCCGTTAAAGTCCAGAAGTGTTGCCAGTGTCATTTCCGGCTGCGCGGGTAAAGCTGGCGCTGGTGGCACGACGGCCGGTTCCGCGACGTGAATCCCGGCGCGCTCCAACGTGTCTCGCAAGCCGGGCAGTTCAATATCAAGACCCCTGCACTCGTCTGAGGTGAATATTTCGGATAGGATTTGCTCTTTGTTCACGCCGTCTTGCATTCTCAAGCGGTAGTTTTCGATACCTTCTGCGTCAGGTGCACGCTTGAGCAGCACCCAGTAGGTTGCCTCAATAAATTCATCTGTCGACGCCAGCAGGAGCAATTGCTCGGCACGGGTAATGCGCAAGACATAGCCGGGTGGCGCAATGACAGGCGGTTCGATTACCGCCACACCTATCCCTGCCCGCGCAAACGCTTCCTGCAGACCGGGGATGTCTCCTCCCGCACGTATGCAGTCGTCCGACAGCGATAGTTCGTACAACACCCGCAACTTGCTCGTGCCGCTACGCAACGCGCGCAGGTAAATTCTTCCGCCGGTGGCATCAGGCCTGCGCTTGAGGAGTGCCTGGTAGGCTGCTTCGACGAACTCTTCGCCGTCTTCCACCAGCAGTTCGTCCAGTTCCAAGGTGCGATTACGCGTTGGTTTTAGCGTTGACATGGATGGATTTTCTCCGGCTGTACCGACATCGTTTCGCTCTCAATTTGAAGTAATCATGTGATGACGTCCATGTGACCACATCCACCTGCAAAGCCGGCATCCAGTGCCAAACACCATCACCATGCGCCGGTCGCAATCGTAACCTGAAATTTGACCATGCCGCCAAAGCGCCACCACATCGACGCAGGTACAAAACGACGAACGAGTCGTGGTAATCTAAAAACGCTTGCTCTCAAATTCGAAGCGTCGAAAGACGCCAATTGATTCGCCGCCAATGACATCCGCCCGTCAAAAAACCACCGCGATTGTGACGATTGTTTCAAACAATTATCTTCATTTCGCGCGCACCATGTTGCAAAGCGCCAGGCGCCACCACCCGGATGCGCATCTCTACTGCGTGATTGTTGATCGCGACTTGCGTCACGCAACGTCACTCAATGCAGAATTTGAAGCGATTGCCATCGACCAACTCGGCCTGCCTCTGGGCGAAGAATTCCTGTTTCAGTACAACATCCTGGAGTTGAACACGGCGGTCAAGCCCTGGGCGATCGCGTATCTGCTGGCGCGTGGCCACGATCAGGTCTGCTATGTTGACCCGGATATCTGCTTTTACAAGGAAATGTCCGAGGTCCGACAGCTCTTGTCAGCCGGCACCGATATCGTCCTCACACCGCATTTACTTGCACCCGTCACCGACGACAAACTGCCGAGGGAGCTCGATATCAGGCGTGCCGGTGCCTACAATTTTGGCTTTTGTGCATTGCGCGACACCGCCAATGTCAGGCGCTTCCTTCACTGGTGGCAGAGCAAGCTGACACGGGATTGCGTGAACGATGCCGACCGTGGATTGTTCGTCGACCAAGGCTGGATCGATCTCGTCCCCGGGCTCTTTGAAAACGTCGCCATCCTCAGACACAAGGGCTACAACGTCGCCTACTGGAATATCGCGCAACGTCCCCTGACCAAGCGGGATTCGCACGGGCATTTCATCGATCAGGAACCGCTGGTTTTTTTCCACTTCAGCGGTTTGGATCCATCCGACCCGACGTCCTTCTCAAAACACCAGACCCGGTTTACGCTGGCAACCGTTGGCCCGGCGAAAGAGTTGGTCGGCGAATATGTTAATGCAGTGCTCGCAAACGGATACCGGACTTACGCAAAACTGGAATACGGCTTCGAACGCTTTTCCAGTGGCGAAAAGATCCCCAATATTTTTCGTAACCTGTATCGCCTCTCAAGCGGGCTGCGCGAACGCATGGGGTCACACCCTTTTACCCGCGCCTCCGCCATGTGTGAGCCGTGGCCGGAAATCGCCATCGACGGCGTGACACCGACCAATGCCATGATGGCACTCTGGAACGTGCGTCACGATGTGCAGTCCGAATTCCCATTGAACAGCGCGAGTTCAATTTTGGGCTATTACCGGTGGATGGTCGCCTTCCCACCCGGCGCACAGCACTTCCCCCCGGACGTGGTTTCGTTTCACGCAGCTTCGGTCAAAAGCTTCGAAGTGGTCGCGAAACAGGAAGCAGAAAAGGTGGTCGCAGGACACGCCACAATCTGGCCCGGTAATGAGCAACGTGTTCACCACTTGTACACGCAGCTTCTCAATCGCAACCCCGACTCGGGCGGCCTGCAGATTTACGGTGAACTATGCAAAACCGACGCGGGTTTTGTGCGTGCGTGGGGCGAAATCGGCCTTTCGCAGGAAAGCAAAAGCAAGCGCTTTCTGTGGTTCCGGATGCTGAAAGCATTGCTGATTTCAATCTATAAAGTGGAGCAGCGCGCCGCCGAAATAGCAGGCGCGGTTGAGGCGACCAAGGAAGTCGAGGGGACGATTACCGGCGCATTTCCCGTGGAAGCGGATGTGTCGACTGAAGGCGTCTGGGTCACTGACAGGCTCGTATTCCCGATCTCGGCGCGTCAAGGCGAAAGAATCCGTCTTGAAGGCATCTATTTTCCCGAGTCGATCCAGAAGCAAACTGGCGGTGCCGAAAGCAAAATTCGCTTCCTGTTGGGCATGAAAGAAATCCATGCTGTGCAATTGACAGTACATGGAGACTTCGCCATCGAGTGTCTCGTTCCCGCGCAATACGCCGGCGAACGCGCCGATCTCGCCATCGAATCGAGCAAGGTATTTGTACCCAGAGATATTGGCCCAGGTGACGATGCGCGAAGG
>JAJAYN010000470.1 GCA_026786225.1 Burkholderiales bacterium
AGCCGTTAAAGAACGGGGTGTGACGTCCACCTTCGTCTTTGCTCAAGACGTAGATTTCAGCTTCAAAGTCGGTGTGCGGGGTGATGGAGCCCGGCTTGGCCAGCACCTGACCACGCTCGACCTCTTCACGCTTGGTGCCGCGCAATAGTACGCCAACGTTGTCGCCAGCCTGCCCCTGGTCGAGGAGCTTGCGGAACATTTCAACGCCGGTACAGATGGTCTTGAGGGTAGGTTTCAAGCCGATGATCTCGATCTCTTCGCCAACCTTGACGATGCCGCGTTCAATTCGTCCCGTCACGACCGTGCCGCGACCGGAAATGGAGAAGACGTCTTCTACCGGCATCAGGAAGGCACCGTCCAGTGCACGTTTTGGCATGGGGATGTAGTTGTCGAGGGCGTCGGCCAGTTTCATGATGGCGCCTTCGCCCATCTCGCCGGTGTCGCCTTCCATGGCTTTGAGTGCACTGCCTTTGATGATTGGAATGTCGTCGCCGGGGAAGTCGTATTTGCTCAATAGTTCGCGAACTTCCATTTCGACCAGTTCGAGCAATTCTGCGTCGTCGACCATGTCGCATTTGTTCAGGAATACAACAATGTACGGTACGCCGACCTGACGGGCGAGGAGGATGTGTTCGCGGGTCTGGGGCATGGGGCCGTCAGCGGCTGAACAGACCAGAATGGCGCCGTCCATCTGCGCCGCGCCAGTGATCATGTTCTTTACGTAGTCAGCGTGGCCGGGGCAATCTACGTGGGCGTAGTGGCGGTTGGCGGTTTCGTATTCGACGTGCGCGGTATTAATCGTAATGCCGCGTGCTTTCTCTTCCGGTGCCGCGTCATTCTGGTCGTAGGCCTTGGCTTCGCCACCAAACTTCTTGGCCAATACCGTCGTGATCGCCGCCGTCAACGTCGTCTTGCCGTGATCTACGTGCCCAATCGTGCCCACGTTCACGTGTGGCTTCGTACGCTCAAACTTGCCTTTTGCCATTTCTTGTCCTCGACGAATCTAAAATGAGTTCTGAAAATTAACGTTGGGTTGTTGCCGACTCTTTACAACTTAAACTGGTGCCCTTGACGCGGATTGAACGCGTGGCCTCTCCCTTACCAAGGGAGTGCTCTGCCACTGAGCTACAAGGGCTTTGAGTTGCGCCTGTGACACCTATGCTGCGTTGCACTCACGCTTTCATACAACAGCGTAAACGGCGCTTAGTTACCAAACAAAATACGTGCGCCTTGCCTAAGAGTCACATGCTTGCTCAACTAACTACAAAAAACTGGAGCGGGTGAACGGGATCGAACCGTCGTCGTAAGCTTGGAAGGCTTCTGCTCTACCATTGAGCTACACCCGCGATGCAATGACTTCACCTGCTCCGTGAACCTGTGGTGGAGAGGGCTGGATTCGAACCAGCGTACTCGTAAGAGGGCAGATTTACAGTCTGCTGCCATTAACCACTCGGCCACCTCTCCACGGAACCCAACATTATCCGGGTTTTCCAACGTAACGTCAAACCCGGAATTTGGGATTAACCGGTTGCCTTGCCGGGTTTGGGATTCTCAACTGTGGTTTGCCACTTGTAGAGTGCAAACAAGTCAGCCGTCAAGCGCTAGAATGCAATGCGTTCGGCTACCGGCATTTGCCCACAACATCGTCAGAGCCCACATGAAAAGCCTACCTGAATTCCGCCGCCAATACGCTCGCCCCCTTGCATGCTGGGCAACACTTATATCTCTGTCGATCTATGGTGCCCCCTCGCTCTCACAGACTGTGAGCGCAAGCTCACATACGGCGAAAGTAACCGCCACAGTCGACCCATCACTCAATCTCGCTATTGAAGACTCACCGTTTGGCCTGGCCGACGGACTGATTCGGGAATTACGCAATGGGGGTTACGTATTGTATGTGCGGCATGGCGCACTGCTTCCAAATACTGTCGACAAAGTGGGAAACGGAGAGTGGTGGAAAGATTGTCAGAACACAAGGCGAATCGGTCCGGAAGTACAGGTGCAGATGCGCGCGTTCGCCGATGCACTTTCGCGCCAGCGAATAGCTGTTTATGAACTCATCTCCAGCGAATTTTGTCGTTCTTATGACACCGCTGTCTTGCTGGGTGTCGCGATTCCACAGCGCAATGCGGTTCTCAACGACTTCACGGCAACCAGCAGCAAAACGCAGTCTCTTTCCCCTTTGGATGCCTATGCCGCGGGGATCGGTCAATTGCTCACCAAACCGATTCCACCAAGAACGAACCGAATACTGGTCGCGCACGCGCTTCCTCCTACAATCATCCATCCGGCCCTGTCGACACTTCCGGAAGGCCATACGGCTATTTTCAAAGTTGAACCTGCGAACCGCTTTCATTACATCACCACAATTTCCCCCGGCCAATGGCAGTCCATTGGCAAACAAAGCGTTACCGCTACCTTTACCGTCATTCAGTCCCCGCCGCCGCAAGTCACCGCCGCCGTACAACCTGCGTCGAACGTGCCAGTGATTGATGCGACAAAGGAGCTCAAGGGTGCGGCCTTGCTGGCAGCCCTGCGAAAGGGTGGGTTTAATTTATACATGCGCCATGCAGCATCGAACGTCGGCCAAGACGCTAACCTGCTACAAGTACCGCTCTGGTGGGAAAACTGCGCGATCCAGCGCAATATTGCCGATGTAGGGCGCGAACAGGCGCGTAAAGTGGGTGCCGCCGTGCGCGAATTGAAAATACCTGTCAGTCAGGTTGTCACCGCGCAATTTTGTCGCACCCGTGATACCGGACACGCGATGGATTTGGGGCCCATCGAAATTACTGAGGACCTGAACCACCAGATCGGCCAACGTGCTGGGTTCGACGTAAATGTGGCGCGATTCAAGCAACTTGCAGAATTACCTCTCAAGGGAACCAATCGTATTCTCGTCTCACACACTCACGGCAGTCCGAGGCCGCAGGAGCGCATCATGGGCGGTATGCAGGAGGCAGAAATTGTGGTGTTTCAGCCCGACAATAAGGGCAGTAGCGAGCCGATTGCGCGAATCCCTGTTGCCGAGTGGGATAGTCTCCTCAAAAGCGAGCCAGCGCCTAAGCCATAAGGCGCTTACACGCGTCATTTGCGACGCGGTAACCTGACAACTTTTACCATCTTGTCATGCACTTGCATGATTTCGATGGCGACATCGGCAATTTTTACCGCTACTCCCGGCTCGGGAATGTCTTCAAGTTGCTCCAATAACAGACCATTGATCGTCTTTGGCCCATCGAGCGGGAAGTGGTAGCCCAACTTTCGATTGAGCACTCGCAACGGGCATGAGCCTTCGACCATGACGCTGCCATCATCCTGCTTTCGATATAGCCCGGTGTTCATCGGCGACTGACTTGTGAACTCACCGACGATCTCTTCGAGGATGTCCTGCAACGTGACCAGACCCTGAATCTCACCATATTCATCCACTACCAGCGCCATGTGCCGCTGGTTCTCCTGGAACTGCGTCAGTTGCGCAAGAAGTCCGGTACCCTCTGGTACAAAATAGGGTTCGCGACAAATTTCCTTCAAGGTCTCGATCGACAAGGGCTCCTTGCGCGACGCATTCAACACTTTGCGCACGTGCACCACGCCGACCACATTGGAGAGGTCATCGTCGTAAACGATGAGTCGTGTGTGGTGTGCCGTGGCCAGCGTATTACGCACGTCTTCTATGTTGTCCTGCAAATCCACCCCTTCAATCAAGGCACGCGGCGTCATCGTGTCATCCACCGTCATGCTTTCCAGATCAAACAGGTTCACCATAATGCTTTGGTGTTTTTTGGGAATAAACTGCCCGCCTTCTAGCACCAGCGTGCGCATTTCCTCCATTGACAAATGCGCGTGCCCCTCCACCATCGGCTTAATTCGCAACAGTCTGAGCAGTAATTGGACGAACAAATTGACAAACCAGACTATTGGATACGAAATTTTGAGAAGTGGCGTCAGCACATAGC
>JAJAYN010000471.1 GCA_026786225.1 Burkholderiales bacterium
CCGATCGGGAGCAAAGGTGCGCGCCTTTCCACGCAAGTTTCCATCGCGGGCCGCTTGCTGGTGTATTTGCCGGGGGATCAGCATATCGGCATTTCACAGCGCATTGAAGACGAAGTCGAACGCGAGCACTTGCGCGAAAAGGTACATTCCTTGATGCCCGAGGGCGAGACAGGTGGTTTCATTGTTCGCACCGTGGCCGAAACGGCAACTGATGAAGAACTGACAGCCGATATTGAATACCTGATCAAGCTGTGGCGCGGCATTGCGACTGCAGCAAAGACTGCGCCGCCGCAGATGCTGTTGTATCAGGACCTCGACCTGTCGCTACGCGTGCTGCGCGATCTGGTCACGCGTGAAACGGAACGAATCGTCGTCGACTCCCGCGAAACACACATGCGCATGCAGGATTTTGCCGAACGCTATACCAGGCAGTCGCTGGCTGTACTTGAACAGTACGGCGGCGAACGACCGCTATTTGACTTGTTTGGCGTCGAAGACGAAATCGAGCGTGGCCTGAAGCGGCGCGTTGACTTGAAGTCTGGTGGCTATGTCATCATCGACCAGACAGAGGCGCTGGTGACGGTCGATGTGAACACAGGCGCGTTTGTATCCGGGCGCAGTTTCGACGACACTATTTTCAAGACCAATCTTGAGGCCACACAGGCGATCGCGAGGCAATTGCGATTACGCAACCTTGGCGGCATTATCATCGTCGACTTTATCGATATGGATAGCGACGAACACAAAAATGCGGTGCTCGCCGAATTCCGCAAAGCACTGTCACGTGATCGAACACGCGTGACGGTCAATGGATTCACGCAGCTAGGCCTGGTCGAAATGACCAGAAAGCGGACCCGCGAAAGCCTGGCGCATATTTTGTGTGAGCCATGCCCCACGTGCACCGGTCGCGGCGAGATCAAATCCGCGCAGACGGTATGCTATGAAATCCTGCGGGAAATCATGCGTTCGGCGAGACAGTTTGATGCAAAAGAGTTTCGCATCCTCGCCTCGCAGACCGTGATTGATCGCTTTCTTGACGAGGAGTCGCAGGGCATGACAATGCTTGAGGATTTCATCAAGAAGCCTATCTCCCTGTCAGTGGAGACTGCCTACACCCAGGAACAGTACGACGTGATTCTGGTTTGAGCTTCAGGGGAAAAAATTCCCGCGCTAAGGCTTCGCATTCAAATTCATTTTCTGCGTGGTAAGAAATTCAATCGGTGTCTCTTTGGTCGGGAGTCTCTTTGTGGTGTCCGAATCCGAGGAGACGGCAGCCATCCGCTGCGTTTTCAGCATGTCCGGATGGGGATCCACTGCGGCAGACATCGATGTCTTGGGCTGACCCGCGAGGTCAGGGGACGGGCCGATATCACGTACCTGCAGGATAAGCTGGGTGATCATCGCAATCTGACCCTCCAATCCCTGACGCTGCTTTTGTAGTGTCGCGACCTCTTCATCGATCGCGCCACCGCGTTCGTTTATCTTTGCCAGCGAATCGAGGCGTGCCTGCAATTGCGCCTTGTGGTCCCTGATTTGCGTCTCCAGTGGCAGCGGCACTGCGGTAAGCCATCTGTCGAGATCGGTGCGTGCAACATTAAAAATGCGCCTGGCTGAGTCAACCAGCATGCGCCAGAATCTCCGCACCATATAACGTTTTTCCGTCATCACGATGTTGACGGGATCTTTGCAGAACGCTTCCGTCTCACTGATCAGGATTTGCAATTGCGCGCGGGGACCGTCGAGATCCAGCGGCGGGAAATCCATTTTTTCAAATTTGAACCGCTGCTGGAAGGTGTTGTAAACGCCTTCCATCAGCCGCAGGATGTCTTCGCCCGAAAGGCACACGGCCTTGAAATCTTCTTGAATAAGACGGATCAATTCGCGCATGCCGCGAGTGAGGCCCGGCGTCGTCCAGGAATCATTCATGGCTTGCAGGCTTCGAGCGCAAAGCACATCGAGCTTGGTCGGGTTAAACAAGTCCAGCAATGTGTTGCGCTTCTGGTTAAACGACGCGCGCTGTACTTTGTATTCTGTCAAGGCTGCGGTGTAAGCTAATTTCTCCTGGTTGATTGTCTGCCAGAGCTTCATCGTCACGTCACGACTCTTGCCTTGCAACTGGGCCAACTCCTTCACCTGGGTCCGGTTGGATTCAAGCTTCTGTGTGCAACTGCGATGGCTGCTGACCATCATCGTACCGATTTCACTCGTCACAGATTTAGCGAGCAATTGTCGCTTGATCGGAATGATTTCATTGGCAAGATAGGTTTCCAGACGCTTGATACCCGAGCGCTCGACCATCTCGTCGTCACCCTTGATCCTGCCCACCAACGCCTTCTGTGCAGACAGCGCAAATACTTGTTCCGGCGGCAATCCCAATTGCTCACAGGTGGTGTCCATCATGCGTTCCATGCCGGCTTTGATTTCAGGCTCGGTTTTGAGCTCATCCCACATGAGATCGATCTTGTTGAGCACGGCAATCTTGGCGGGCGCACCGGTTTTTACGTAGCGATCCCAAATTTCGAGGTCGCTCTTGGTCACACCGGTGTCGATACCCAGCAGGAACAATACTGCGTGGGCATTGGGAATCGTCGACAGTGTGAGTTCGGGCTCAAGCCCCAGCGCGTTGAGTCCAGGTGTATCGAGGATCGCCAATCCATTGGTGAGTAAGGGATGTGGATAGTTGACGATCGCATAGCGCCAAGCGGGCACCTCGACGATGTCGTCTTCGCTCGGGCCCTGGCCCGAGTCGTCAAACATCGGTATCAGGCCCATCATGCGCGCATCGAGCGCATATACCCGCTTCGTGTCGGCAAGCGCGGATAGTGCCTGTTTCATTTCCTTGGCACTGTCGATATTGAGGCGAATCTTGGACCACTCCACAGGCATATTCTTTAGCTGGGAAATGGACTCGTCACGATAGCGCGTTTCGATCGAGAGCAATTTCAAATAAGGCTCTTCGTTCGGGTCGTGAAATATCTCGGTCGGGCACATCGTCGTACGGCCGACATCGGACGGCAACAACCTCTCTTCGAAGCTGGAAAAAAACAATGCGTTAATCAGTTCTGACTTGCCGCGCGAAAACTCGGCCAAAAATGCCAGCGTCAACCGCCCGCGGTTGAGCGCTTCCAGTAAGTCATAAAAGCGTATGGACTGCTGCACGTCGAGCTGGTTGGTACGCTCCAGCCAGCTATGGTATTCGTGTACCGAGCGCGACAAGTTTTCGCGCCACGCGTTGTAGCGTTCAATTTCGCTCTCGAAGCGTGAGTTGATATTGGCGTTAAAGTCCATGGAACATTATCCTCCAGTCGTCAGCCATAGCAAAGCCCCTGCCGATTTCTCAAGGTAGGCGACCGGCACCATCAGCACCACCTGCAATACGATCAGCAACGCGAACGCGGATAAGTCCACGCCGCCGATCAAGGGAATGAAGCGCTGAAATGGCTTGAGAAAGGGGCGTACCAGCGCATCGAAAAAAGGACGTACCGGGTGATATGGGCTTACCCACGACAATATTGCATGCACAATAACCACGCCAATCAGGAGATAGATGGACAGCTTCACGACGCTGATCATGGCAAGCAGGGCCACCGCTGGCCACACGCCTGCGTGCATGAAGGCGTTGGGCGCAACAATTGCCGCTTTTACCAGCAGCAACACGCACTCAGCAAACCACGCCACCAGAAGCGAGGCCAAGTCCAGACCCAGCATACCGGGTACGATTTTGCGCATCGGCTTTACGGCGAAATCGGTGAACGCCACGATGAAATCGACGATCGGATTGCCGGCATTGGCGCGAAATGGCGCGCGTAGCGCTTGTGCGTAGAAGCGCGTGAGAACGGCGAGCACGAAAAGGTTGATGACGGTCTCGATGACAAAAATGAGCGCCTGCATTGCCATCAGCCTGCACTCCGGGAGACGCCAAGAGGGTCGCTGGCGGAGGCACCAAGCTCCTTGCCAAGCTCGCGTGAGCGTACACAGGCGGCCTTGACCCCCTCGATAAAGCCTTGCTTGAGCGCGTGTTTGTCGAAAATTTCGATGGCACGTTCCGTCGTGCCACGTTTTGACGTCACGCGTGATCGCAACGTACCCGGTGCCTCGGCGCTGGACGCCGCGAGTTGCGCACCACCGAGAAAAGTCTGGGTCGCAAATTGCCGTGCCGCGTTCTGTTCAAAGCCAAGTTCGAGCGCTGCCTGTTCAAGTGCCTCGATGAAATAAAACACATAAGCCGGGCCGCTTCCTGATACGGCAGTCACTGCATCAAGCATGCCCTCATCGTCAAACCAGACTGTTTTCCCGACCGACGCCAGCAGTGTATCGGCGATACGGCGGTCCTCGTCACCGACGCCGACGGCGCGATACAGACCGGAAATGCCGGCGCGAATCAGTGCGGGCGTGTTGGGCATCGCACGAACGACGTTTTTGTACGGGGCGTTGCCCAGCCAGCGAGCAAGGCTTGGCGTATCGATGCCCGCTGCGATGCTAATGACGACCTGCGATACGAGTTTATCGGTGAGCGGGGAAATGGCCTCCTTCATGATTTGCGGCTTTACAGCGAGGACGATAGCGTCGCAATCGAGCATATCGGTCGAGAAAGCTGCAAATGCGCCAACGCCGAGCGCGCAAATCGCGTTGCGCGTTTCCAATACCGGATCAACAACACGAAAATTTGCGGGGTCCAATTTTTGCGCGAGCAGGCCGCCCAGGATCGCCTGCGCCATGTTTCCACCACCAATAAATAGAACCCTCATCCCCGAACCCCAAATATCGCGCTGCCTATTCTTACCATCGTGGCGCCTTCGTCGATAGCGATTGTAAAGTCCTGCGACATGCCCATGGAAAGCGTATCAACGTCTATTCCATCGGTTCGCAATGACTCGAACAGTGTACGCATCTTACGAAATTGCGCGCGCTGCGTCATTTCATCGGCCGTATTTTCAATGATGGTCATCAGTCCGCGTAGTCTGAGTTGGGGGAGTTGAGCCACGTCGCCTGCCAGTACGCGCAGGTCGGCAGGCGCTACCCCCCCCTTACTCGTCTCCCCGCTAACATTGACCTGGATACAGACATTTAGTGGATTCGGTCCCGTTCGGTGGCGCGCGAGTGCAACCGCGACCTTGAGCCGATCAACGCCATGCACCCAGTCGAAGTGCGTTGCGACGAGCTTGAGTTTGTTTGATTGCAGGGGGCCGATGCAGTGCCAGACGATGCCTGGCTGCGTCAAATCATCAAGGGCCTCAATTTTTGCTACCGCCTCCTGTACATAGTTTTCGCCGAATTCAAGCTGCCCTGCCGCAAATGCCTCGCGCACCTCATTTGCAGACCTGGTCTTGGATACGGCAACGAGCGCGACTGCCCTCTGTGATGCCAGGGGCAAAGCCGCGATTGCGGCATGCATTTGGGCGCGGATGTGTTGCAAGTTCGATTCGATTGGGGACATAATCTCTCTGCAATCAGGCGTTTGTATGCCGTATCGCGGTTAGACGAGCAGCCAGTCAACGCGGTCGAAAAGTGCGCGCACCGCCTTGTGCACATACCTTCGAGCAAGCTTAAGGCAACCATTGGCGTTTTTGTGTTGATCGCGTACCAAGCTAAAAATAGAGGGAAAAGTATAAATGGAAATTGCCGAGCTACTGGCGTTTGGCGTTAAAAACAAAGCCTCTGACCTGCACCTTTCCGCAGGCTTGCCACCGATGATTCGTGTTCATGGCGATGTGCGCCGCATCAACGTGCCGGCACTCGCCCACGATGATGTTCACGGCATGATTTATGACATCATGAATGACGGACAACGCAAGCAGTATGAAGAGAATCTGGAGTGCGACTTTTCTTTCGAGATTCCGAATCTTGCCCGCTTTCGCGTCAATGCATTCAATCACCAGCGCGGTGCCGGTGCAGTCATGCGTACGATTCCTTCCAAAATTCTCTCCCTGGAGGACTTGAACGCGCCAAAGATTTTTGCGGAAATTGCCAACCAGCCACGCGGGATGGTGTTGGTCACCGGGCCGACGGGATCCGGTAAGTCCACCACCCTCGCGGCGATGGTCAATAGCATTAACGAGAATGAATTTGGCCACATCCTCACGGTTGAAGACCCAATCGAATTCGTACACGAATCAAAAAAATGCCTGATCAATCAGCGCGAGGTCGGGCCGCATACCCTGTCATTCGCCAACGCGCTCAAGTCCGCATTGCGGGAAGACCCGGACATTATTCTGGTGGGCGAGATGCGAGATCTTGAGACCATCCGCCTGGCAATGACGGCGGCCGAAACGGGCCACCTGGTCTTCGGTACGCTTCACACCAGTTCCGCTGCGAAAACCGTCGACCGGATTATCGACGTGTTCCCGGCAGCGGAAAAAGAGATGATCCGTGCGATGTTGTCAGAGTCCCTGCGCGCTGTGATCTCACAAACCCTTTGTAAAACCAAGGACGGTACGGGCCGCGCCGCAGCGCACGAAATCATGATTGGCACGCCCGCAATCCGCAACCTAATTCGTGAAGCCAAAGTGGCTCAAATGTACTCGGCGATTCAAACCGGCGCAGGAATCGGCATGCAGACGATGGACCAGAACCTTGCTGAACTGGTCAAGCGCAATGTCATCAGCATTGCCGAGGCGCGAAACAAGGCGGCCAACAAGGATAATTTCAATTGATTTTTTATCTGGCGTTTTCAGGCGAAATGACTTCGCACGGGCAATCCAGCGTTTGATTCTTTGAGGGTAGGTTAAGTATGGAACGAGAAGAAGCCCTGAAATTTGTTCATCAGCTTTTGCGAGCGATGCTTGCGAAGAATGCGTCGGATTTATTTATCACCGCCGGTTTCCCGGCAGCAATGAAGATCGACGGCAAGATGACACCCGTGACACCGCAAAGCCTGTCGCCGATCCACACGGGCGAAATTGCCCGTTCAGTGATGACCGACAAGCAGGCGGCAGAGTTTGAAGCCACCAAGGAATGCAATTTCGCCATTGCACCGGCAGGCATCGGGCGTTACCGGGTAAATGCATTTATGCAACAGGGCCGCGTTGGCATGGTTTTACGCACGATCACGACAACCATTCCAAAGATGGAAGACTTGAATTTGCCACCCGTGCTGAAAGACGTGGTGATGACCAAGCGTGGTTTGGTGATTCTGGTCGGCGGTACCGGATCAGGCAAATCCACAACGCTGGCTGCGATGATTGGTTATCGCAACGAAAACAGCTACGGCCACATCATCACGATTGAAGACCCTGTGGAGAATGTGCATGAGCACAAGAATTGTGTCATCACGCAACGTGAAATCGGGGTTGATACCGATAATTGGTTTGCTGCCCTGAAGAACACCTTGCGGCAGGCACCGGATGTCATCCTGATCGGTGAAATTCGTGATCGCGAAACCATGGATTACGCCATCGCGTTCGCGGAAACCGGCCATTTGTGCATGTCCACTCTGCACGCGAACTCGACCAACCAGGCTCTGGATCGCATCATCAACTTCTTCCCTGAAGAGCGGCGCCATCAATTGCTGATGGACTTATCCTTGAATCTGAAGGCGTTCGTATCGCAGCGCCTGATTCCGAAGAAGGAAGGCAAGGGTCGCGTTGCCGCCATCGAGATTTTGCTTAACTCGCCGCTGATTCAGGATTTGATCTTCAAGGGCGAAGTGCACGAGATTAAAGAAGTGATGAAACGCTCGCGCGAGATCGGCATGCAGACGTTCGATCAAGCCCTGTTCGACTTATATGAGGGCGACTACATCTCTTATGAAGACGCCTTGCGCAACGCCGATTCGCTGAACGACCTGAGGCTCAAGATCAAACTGGAAGGCAAAAACTCCAAAGAGAAGGATTTGGCTGCCGGGCTTGAGCATCTGGAGATCGTCAAGTAACTGCCATCGCGGCTCAGGCGATGCGGGTAAACGCGTGCAGCAAAGACACGCCGCTGCCCATGACCAAAAATGTCAACGCCACGACCAGTGCGGCGCCCTGCTTTTGTGTGTTGTCAAAAATCCGTTTCATGATGTGCCCTTTCCAAGGTTATTGAACGTATAGCCAGTATCGGCACTGTGATGCACGGGTTCTTGTAGAAACCTGCTGTGTTGTTGAACAAACTGGCTATTCACTTGAATAAATCGGCTGTTCTCGTATGATGTCGCGGTCATGAAGAGCACCGACGAAAAAATTCATATCTACGCATGGGCCGAGCGGTTTCTCTATCTCGGGCCAAGTACGAAGACTTCTTCACACCGCAACCACGCCGCGACGTGGCTGATTGCGCGCGAGGGGAAATTGCGCGTCACGCTGGCCTCAGGTGGCGTGATCGAAAATCAGGCGATCTACCTGCCATCGGAAGTCGAGTACGCCACCGATCTGGCTTCGTCGAGCATTGCCGCGCTGTTTTGGGAGCCTGAGAGCACCAGTTTTCAGCGCGCACTGGCGCACATTGAAAACGTGCCGCGCGGCTTTGCGTGCACCCACGCCAATCGCGGTGAGTTGGTCAAACTCTATGAATTTGACACCACGCGCGATGAAGCGGACGAATTGCTCGCCCGCATTTTCGGCTTCGCGCGATTGCAGGGTAACCAACCTGCCTTTGTGGATACGCGCATCAATGCGGCACTCGCCTTCCTGCGGGATTCGCCGCAAGCCTACGACAGCATCGAAGCGCTATCGGCGCGCGTGTATCTTTCGCCGTCGCGTTTTGCGCACCTCTTCAAGAAAGTCGTGGGCGTTCCGGTACGCCGTTATGTGCTCTGGCTGAAAATGCGCCGGGCACTGGATTTGGCCATTGCCGGCGATTCACTAACGACGGCGGCGTTGTCTGCCGGGTTTTCCGATTCCGCGCACCTGTCGCGCAGTGTCAGGGCGATGATGGGTATCGCACCGGAGTTCCTGTTTCGGCAGCGCGAACGGCTGGTCATTCATCAATAACATCGCCGCGCTTGCCTGCCATTGCGGGCGTAAGCCGCGCTAAATATCGAAACCCCAGCATTGGCGGGCATTTCCAGCCATTTTGCCGCCAGGAGGCTCGCCAGTGCTGGCGTTTGCCTGATTTATGCTGGTTTGCGATTGCTGCCGGCGATGATCTTGTATTCAAACAAACGGCACTCGATCTTGCCGTTGAACAAGGGCGTGCGCTTGCTCGCTGACAGGCGCACGCCCTTTGCCAGCTGCGGGTCACCGGTAAAAAAATAGGCGCGCCAGCCGGCGAATTTCTGTTTCATCCAGTCACCCAGTTGCGGATAAAGCTCGGCGAGATCGGTCGTGTCACCGAGGCGTTCACCGTAGGGCGGATTGGTAACCAGTACGCCGCTGGCCGCAGGGGCTGCCACCTCAAGAATGCTCACCTGCTTCAGGTGCACAAAATCGATCAAGCCATTTGCGGTGAGATTTTCGCGTGCGTCCGTGATCGCGTAGCCGTACTTATCGGTCCCGTAAATCGGCAACAGTGTGCCCGGCTTGATGCGCGCCCTGGCCTTGGCCACCTGTGCGTCCCACATTGCTTTGTCATAACTCTTCAGCTTGGTAAAAGCGAATTCGCGCAATTTCCCGCCCGATAACCCGGGCGCAATATCCAGCGCCATTTCAGCGGCCTCGATCAAAAATGTGCCGCTCCCGCACATCGGGTCGAGAAACGCTTCGCCGGGTTGCCAGCCACTCAGCTTGATAATGCCGGCGGCGAGATTTTTCTTAAGCGGGGCCTCGCCGGTGTGATCGCGCACACCGCGCTTGAACAGCGGCTCACCGGACAAATCGAGATAGAGGCTCGCGTGCGTGGCATCGAGAAACACGTGAATACGGATGTCCGGATCGCGGGCATCGACCGACGGTCGCAAATCGACCTGCTCACGAAACTTGTCGCATACCGCGTCCTTGACGCGCAGCGTAATGAAATCCAGGCTTTTCAGTGGGCAGCGGTGCGCGTTAATCTCGACCTTGATGGTACGTGACACATCAAACCAGCTCGGCCACGCCAGCATCGCCGCAGCATCGTAAATTTGTTGTTCATTGGCATAGGGGAAATGCGCCACACGCTGCAGCACGCGACTGGCCATGCGCGAATGCAGATTGGCCAGATAGCCAAGCGCCTTGTCACCATCGAAAGCCACCCCAGCCTCCTGCGCATGCGCCGTGGTGGCGCCGAGCGCGGTGAGTTCATCGGCGAGTACGCCTGAAAGGCCCCGCGGACATGGTGCGAAATAGTGTTCCATCAGAAAGGCTTCACCACAACGAGAATCACGATACCGATGAGTGCAGGTAACACCGGAATCTCATTGAGCCAGCGATAGAAAACGTGACCATGTACGTTGCGATCATTTTTGAAATCGCGTATCAGCTTGCCGAGATAAAAATGATGCGCCACGATCACCAGCACCAGCGCCAGTTTTGCGTGCAGCCAGCCGCCGCGAAAACCATAGCCGAGCCACAACCATATGCCCAGACCAAGTGTGAGGACCATGCACGGCGTCATGATGCCGACGTAGAGCTTTCGCTCCATGATCTTGAAGCGCTCAATGGAAATCTTGTCCTCGGCCTGCGCGTGATAAACGAACAGGCGCGGCAGGTAAAACAACCCCGCAAACCAGGCCACCATAAAAATAATGTGAAACGATTTAATCCAGAGCATGCGCAGTTTCCACTAACAGGGACTCAACCCAGATACTTTTTCATCGCCGCATCCCAGGTGCCCTGGGTCTGCATGATCAAATCACAAAATTCGCGCACCGCCCCGTAGCCGCCCTCACGTGTGGTTACGTACTGCACGTGCTGCTTCACGTAGGCGGGCGCTGCAGGCACGCAGGCCGCAAAGCCGCAACGCGTCAGGAACGGCAGATCGACAACGTCGTCGCCCAGCCCCGCTGTTTGCGAAGGCGAAAGTGCAAGACTCTTCAGCAGTGCCTCGAACACGCCAAGCTTGTTCTCCACCCCCATAAAAAGCTGGGCGATACCGAGGTCGTTGGCGCGGCATTCCAGCGCTTTCGATGCACGGCCGGAAATGATCGCCAACGCCACGCCTGATTGCTGCAGCATCTTCAAACCATGACCGTCGAGCGTATTGAATACCTTCGATTCTTCACCGTTGGGGCCGTAGTGCAAGCGGCCGTCGGTCAGCACCCCATCGACATCGAAAACAGCGAGCTTGATGTGGCGAATGCGTTCCTTCAAATCCACGCGCAATGTCACTACAGAACCCCTGCGCGCATCAAATCCAACACGTGCACCGCGCCCAGCAACTTGTTCTGTTCATCGACCACCAGTAATCCGCTGGAGCCGATCTTGTGGCGCTGAATCAACTCTGCCGCTTCGACGGCAAGACGCTGTGGGCCAATGGTCTTCGGTGTGCGCGTCATGATGTCGGCGATCCTGATCGACTTGATGCTGTCGTGGGTTTCCAGCGTCCGACGCAAATCGCCATCACTGAATACGCCGACCAGCACGCCGCCCGTGTCCAGCACGGCCGTCATCCCCAGGCCCTTCCTGGTCATTTCCATGATCGCCGCCGGCAGCAGCGCATCCACCGTCACCGACGGCACCCGGTCACCCGTGGCCATCACATCGCTGACATGCATCAGCAGGCGCCTGCCGAGCGCGCCGCCAGGGTGGTGCATCGCGTAGTCCTCCTCACCAAATCCACGCGCATCCAGCAAGGTGACCGCCAACGCGTCACCCAATGCCAGTGTCGCGGTGGTGCTCGCGGTGGGGGCAAGATTGAGAGGGCAGGCTTCTTTTTCCACGGCCGCATCCAGGTGTACCGCTGCCGCCGTCGCGAGCGTGGAATTGGGGCGCCCGGTAATGGCGATGACCGGTGTGCCGCGACGTTTCAATTGCGGGAGGATCTTGAGGATTTCGTCGGTCTCGCCGGAATTGGAAATCGCAATCACCACATCATCCTTGGTGATCATGCCCAGATCGCCGTGGCTGGCTTCACCGGGATGCATGAAAAACGCCGGTGTCCCGGTGGACGCCAGCGTGGATGCAATCTTTCCGCCGATGTGGCCGCTTTTACCCATACCCGTCACAACCACGCGGCCCTTTTTCTCCGATGTCTCGAACAAAAGTTTATGTGCGGCGATAAACGCGTCACCCAGCCGCAGCGCCAGCGCGCGCACGGCGTCGGCTTCAATATCGAGTGTCTCCCGCGCGAGTTTGAGCGTGCGCGCCGTGTCGGCAATAGAGCGGGGATGTAATAAACTTTCCATGAGACTATTGTACCGTTACTCATTCAGCAGCACGTCGGGCGACACCCCTTCGCTCTCGTTCCCTCTGCTCAATCGTAATCCTTGACGCACTATTTCCGAACCCATTCGAATCCATTCGACCCCGTGAATACCCATTCCACCCTGCCCATTGTGTTGATCTTGCTGGCCACTGCCGTCGTGACGGTGGTGGTATTTCGGCGCGTCAACATGCCGGCCATTCTGGGTTATCTGGTGGTCGGTGCATTGATCGGTCCGCATGCATTGGGCTTTGTGCCGGACACGCCACAGACCCGCTACCTGGCTGAATTCGGCGTTGTGTTCCTGATGTTCTCCATTGGCCTGGAGTTCTCGTTGCCGCAATTGATGGCCATGCGGCGCATCGTCGTCGGCTTCGGTGGCCTGCAGGTGGGGTTGTCGATTGTCCTCGTGATCCTGATTGCCATGTTTGCCGGGCAAAGCTGGGAGGTGGGGCTCATCCTCGGCGGCATCCTCGCGATGTCCTCCACCGCCATCAGCGTGAAGGTACTTTCCGATCAGTCGCAGCTGCATTCGCCGCATGGCAAGCAGATTGTCGGTGTGCTGTTGTTCCAGGATCTGGCGGTCGTGCCGTTACTGGTACTGGTTCCCGCGCTGGCGCTTTCCGGCGGCGCGCTGCTGGCGGAAGTCGGCTGGGCGCTGGCAAAGGCGGCGGTCGTACTGTTCCTGATTCTCACGGTGGGCCAGCGTGCCACCCGCGCATTGTTTGCGTTGGTGGCGCGTCAAAAATCCTCCGAGCTTTTTGTACTCACCGTGTTGCTCGTCACGCTGGGCCTGGCGTGGATCACCGAAATCGCCGGTCTTTCGCTGGCGCTGGGTGCGTTTATGGCCGGTATGCTGATTTCGGAAACCGAGTACCGGTATCAGGTGGAAGACGACATCAAGCCCTTTCGCGATGTGCTGCTTGGTCTGTTCTTCGTCACCATCGGCATGTTGCTCAATCTGCAAGCCGTGCTGGACCGCTGGGTGTACGTATTACTCATCCTTGTCGCGCTGCTGACATTCAAATTCCTGCTCGTTGTCGCGTTGGCGCTGCTGTTCAAAAACGACAAGGGTGTCGCACTGCGCTGCGGCCTGGCGCTGGCGCCCGCCGGTGAATTCGGCTTTGTGCTGCTTTCTCTTGCCGGGCAGATCAATGCCGTGCCCGCGGCCACACTGCAAGTGGTGCTGGGTGCGATGTTGATCTCGATGCTGCTCTCGCCGTTTATCCTCGCCAAGAGCGAGAAAGTTGTCATGTACCTGGTCGCGAGTGAATGGGAAATGCGCGCGGTGCAGTTGCAGCAGTTGGCTATCCAGTCCATGGCCAAACGTGGCCACGTGATCATTTGCGGCTACGGGCGCTCGGGCCAGAGCCTGGCGCGCTTTCTGGAGCACGAGAACATTCCATTGATCGCGCTCGATACCGATCCCACGCGCGTCAAACAGGCCGCAGCGGGTGGTGATCCGGTCATGTTTGGCGACGGCACCAAAAAGGAAGTGTTGACCGCGGCCGGTTTGGCG
>JAJAYN010000472.1 GCA_026786225.1 Burkholderiales bacterium
CGCGAGCGATGACGCGACGACCACCCGCGGCACCCCTTCCATCAACGCCAACGCGGCCGCCGCGAGCGCGGGCGACTGCTCGTGCCAGCCGGACTCGCCAAAGAGGCGCACGATGTCATTCACTCTCGCAAAGCGCGTCGGCCCTGCGTCAGGCCGCGGCGTGGCCCCGATGATTCCGGCTGAAACGGCGAGCTGCATCTGGTAAACCGTGTCTCGTTGGTCGTGTTTTTTGCTAAAAATACCATGGGAGTCAATGCGGTGGTTACGAGTCGATTGCGCGTTTTACCGGTTAACGCATCGTTCCATTGATTCGGCTCATTTCCGTACATGTTCTTGAGGAAAGATTGCCGCCTTGGGCCGCGCAGCAGAGCTTCGATTTCGTCTGCCAGTTCCAATGCCTGCGCCAATGACCATTGCGGGAGTAGACCTGCGTGTACCATCAAGAAATTACCATCGAGATGAAGCAGCTTCTGGCTACGCAACCACGCGAGTAGTTCTTCCCTGTCAGGTGCAGCCAGTATGGGTTGAATCGTGTCGCGTTTGCCCACCTTGGCGAGGCCCTCCGCGACGGCCAGAAGGTGCAAATCGTGGTTGCCCAACACGACGGTGGCGCATGCGCCAAGACCACTGATAAAGCGCAAACATTCTAGCGACCCCGGGCCCCGGTTGACAAGGTCACCGACCAGCCACAATTGATCGCGTGCTCGATCAAAATCAATTTTGGCAAGTAGCGACTGAAGCGACTTGAAGCATCCCTGCAAATCGCCAATTGCGTAGCGGCTCATCGCGCATCACCACAAAGAAAAAGGGGCGGATGATCCGCCCCTTCGCGTGAATACCGTAAGCACGGCATCGAATTCTACTTCGCCAATGAAACCATGTAATCGACTGCCGACTTCACATCCGCATCAGCCAACGCGGCATTGCCACCTTTGGCGGGCATGACACCCGCTTTGCCTTGATATCCACGGATAGCGTGGTCATACAACATCGCCTTGCCCTGCGCGATGCGTGCAGACCAAGCCGCTTTGTCGCCAGACTTTGGTGCCCCTGCTATGCCAGCGCCGTGGCATGCCACGCACGCATTCTTGTAAACACCCTCGCCGCCGGCTGCGCTCGGCGCGCCAGCCACTGCGGCGGCGGGTATCGCAACAGCAACTATCGGTGCTACCGACTTTGATGTCGCGGCCACCGGGATGAGCGCTGGTGCCGGTTTCTTCGACTCGTCAACTTCTAACGTCGACACAGGGGCGATACGTTTGGCGATCGCCTCTGGCGTATTTGCGCTATCCACGCTCTTGCCAACAGTATGGCTGCCTACGGCAAAGTAGGCCAACATGAAGACGCCGATGATGAGCGCAAACGCACCGACTGTGACGGCAATTGCCATCTTGAGGCGATTGGTTCCGCCGCTTTCATCGCTGGGATCGTGATGTGACTGTGACATGTCGAGTTCCTGAGAACGTGAATTTCAATTACCCAATTATACTGGCGAAGCGCATTTCGACTCAAATACCGCGCGAAAACTGCTACAGACAAACTGCGCGTCGGGCGGGGTGGTAAACTACTCTCGTCAATGGCAGCGCGCCCGTAGCTCAGATGGATAGAGTGCTACCCTCCGAAGGTAGAAGTCGCACGTTCGAATCGTGTCGGGCGCGCCAACAAGATTTTTGAAATGCGGCTGGCGGCCGCTACCAATTTACGCTGACTTTTTCTCTGCCATGCCGGTGATAGACTTGAGCTTCGGTCGCACTTGTGCCACGTATTCGGGTACCCACCGTTTTAGATCTCTGCGCACTTCGGAGTCTTCCGGCATGCGATCCTGATTGAGCCAACTCGTCAGCGAATCCAGAAACCCGGTTGCCACTTCTCTTGCCTTCGCTACACGCAACTTTGGGTGCGGTGTCGGGCGCGTATGTTCATCGTCGAGCAACAGCTCTTCAAATAGTTTTTCGCCGGGACGAAGACCCGTGAACACCACCTTGATCTCGTTATCAGTCGGCTCGGAGAGGCGAATCATATCGTTGGCGAGATCGACGATTTTCACGGGTTCGCCCATATCGAGCACAAATACTTCACCGCCCAGTCCCATGGTGCCAGCCTGCAATACCAACTGTGCCGCTTCAGGGATGGACATAAAGTAGCGCACCATGTCCGGGTGCGTCACGGTTACCGGGCCACCCTGGTCAATCTGTTCCTGGAAACGGGGAATCACGCTACCGGCGCTACCGAGTACATTGCCAAAGCGCACCATCTCAAACCGGGTGTCGCCTGACTGCTGCAAGGCCTGACAAATCATCTCCGACAGGCGCTTGGTTGCGCCCATGACATTCGTGGGGTTTACGGCCTTGTCAGTGGAAATCAATACGAATTTCTTGACGCCATATTCAATCGCGGATTTGGCGACGATGAGCGTACCCAGCGCGTTGTTCTGCACAGCCTCCCACGCGTTCGACTCTTCCATGAGTGGCACATGTTTGTATGCCGCGGCATGAAAAACAAGTGACGGCGAATATTGATGCATCGCCTGGTTTACCCGTCGCGCATTTCTGATATCGCCAATGACGCTTGCGATCGGCAGGTTCTCAAATGCATCGCGCAGCGTCTGTTCAATCTGATACATCGCAAATTCGCTTTGTTCAAAAAGCACCAGCATCGAAGGTTGATAGCTTGCAATCTGACGACACAGCTCCGAGCCGATCGAGCCGCCCGCACCGGTAACCATAATCACTTTATCGGTGATAAGGTCGTGGAGGCCAGCGTCATCGAGAATGACGGGCTCCCTTTTCATCAAGTCCTCAACTGCCACCCGACGGATTTTTGGCGGTGATGTTTTGCCAGCGGACGCAGGTGCCAACGCGACACTGTTGAATTTCGGGATCGTCAGAACTTGCACACGAGCCTTGTTACAGATTTCAATCACGCGCCTTCGGACCGAGTACGGCACCGATGGCATGGCGATCACTGCATGCTTTACTTTCAGGCTGCGTGCGAATTTTGGCAGTTCATCAATTGCGCCAAGTACCCGCTCGCCATGAAGGAGTCGGTCGCGTTTGTTAGTGTCGTCATCGAGCAGTCCCATTACGCGCCAGTCGCTGCTGCGGGCCAGCTCCTTGATCAGGCTGACGGCGGCATCTCCCGCGCCCAACACCAGCACGGGTGTGCCCATATCCCCGGTTTTCCCGTACTGCTGCCACTCTTTCCACGAACGGTAGCCAATGCGGCTACCCGCCATAAGAACAATGAGCAGCAGGGTTTGAATAAAAAACTGTGCAAACGCGAGCTTCCCCGCCCAGTCGCCCACCGAAACCGTCAGCGCGACCGCAAGTGAGCCGGCGAGCACACTCGCGACAATCCTCTGTACGTCGGGCAAACCCGCATAACGCCAAAGGCCTTGATACATGCCAAATACAATCGAAACGCTCGCTTGAACGGGAATTGCCACCAGCAGCAGCAGAACAATAACGGGCAGGGACTCAACCGAACTGATCGCCAGAAGTGGGTGCGAAAACAATAAAAACGTGACCACCCAGGAAATGACCAGCATCGCTATATCGTGAACGAACGCTAAAAGGGCGCGCTCGTTAATTGATACGGTTTTCATGTCCCGTCACCGTCATTGTTTTTTGATTTGTTGTTTTTATTTTCACGTAAGTGCCATTGCAGGTAGAGCAGAAGCAATGTGTATATTATCACCCACGCCAGCAAAATGACATGCGGGTCAGGGTATCGCAACGCAACCAAAGCCGATATCGATACACTCAACATGAGCGCGTAGTAGGCTACCGCAGTGGTTCGCTGGCTCCAGCCACGAATAACGAGTCGTTGATAAAAATGATCGCGGTGTGCGACCCAGGGTTTGTGACCTTGTAACGTGCGTCGCAACAGGGTTACGCTCGCATCGACGATGAATGGCGAGAAAACCAGCACCATGAACCACCATGGCCAATAGCCCAGCAAGTTGCCGTGGATACCCAACGCTGCGGCGAGGAAGCCCAGCGGAATCGCCCCCGCATCACCCATGAATACTTTGGCGGGCGAAAAATTAAACAGCAGAAACCCCAGGGAGGCACCCGTGAGCGCCGTTGCCAGCAAGCCCAACGGCCCAGCATCGCCAACCTGTATCGTCAGCGCTGCGGCGTAGGTGCCAAAGCCGACCGCCGACATACCACCAGCGAGGCCATCGGCACCGTCCATGAAGTTATAGAGATTGGTCATCCAGACGATAGCCAGTGCAATCGCCAACGCGCCGGGCGGGGACATCAGCAATCGAATCGACATGCTGGTCCGACCCGGCTGCAGCCCGAACGCATTAACCCACAAAAGCAACAACAATATCGCCGCGCCGGCGTGTACCAGCAATCTCAGCACTGCCGATAGCGGCTTTACGTCATCGATCACGGAAACAGCCAGCAGCACGAAGCTAAGCCCGGCGATGCCAGCGACGAGATCGCGCTGCATCCATATGCCTGCCAACGCCCATACACTCGCGAAGATGGCAATCCCACCAATTCTGGGTATCGGCACTACATGCAAACCGCGCGCCGAGGGCACATCCAGAAGCTTCTGCGTGACGCGCGTTTGGCGCAGGATGTGAATACATGCCGCGGTCAACCCCAGCGACAAAAAGAACGCTAGCAGCAAAGCGAATGGCTCAAATGAAAGTCAGCGCGCGATGGGAAAAGTCGTTCGGTACAAAACAAAACGGCCATCTCGAACGAGATGCCCGCAAGAATGGTCTGCGAAAAAATTATGGACAGCTAGCCGGGACAGTGATGGTCACGGGTACGATCGTCGCGCCAGTTACGTTCACTACAATGGTTGTCGGTGATGTATTTGCCGCCGCAGGTGGTACAGAAGTATTGCGTGTGAAGCTGATCGTGCCGGGGATAGGGCCAGCCGATGGCGTCACCACAAACGCGCCAGGTGGCACACCTGCAGTCGATACCGTTGCCGTAAAAGTGCCGGAACCTGACACTGACGCGGTGCCGGTCTGACCACAACCCACGGTGAGCGCAGTTGGCGTGACGGCGATGGTCGGTAATACCGCGACTGGCGCGGCATCACCAGCCGGGCCGAGCGCGCCGACAACTGAAGGCGATTCAATCGCACGATTCTGCGTGTCAGTGATGACAATTGTGCCTGAGCCACAGCCATTCTGCGTGACCCGATAACTACCGCCGTTCGTCGTGACGATCGATGGAAATACACTCAGGAATTGCGGCAATGGCGAAACCACGGTGTACGGCGGTGTGCCGCCATAAACGTAGTGGTCGACGATCCCGCCGAACGGGCACTGTGCGGGCAGGCCAACACCTGGTTTGGCCCCGGTAAATGTGACGGTGCCGCTCGGGAGTACAGAGAGGATGCCCACGCCACTGATTTGTTGCGCGATCACAAAATTCGTACGAAGCACCAGACCGGTGACGGTGTCGGTGGTCGTGATAATCGCCACTTGCGTCGGCGCCGTGACCGTGGCCGTAATGCGTACGCGCGCGATACCGCTTTCATCGGTGTTCACCACGATCGACGACACCAGCACGTTGGTGCCGGGCGTCACAAAGCGGAAGTCACCCTGTAGTGCGTCAAAGCGGATCGGCCGATTAATCAGTCTGACGCCGTTTTGTATGGCCG
>JAJAYN010000473.1 GCA_026786225.1 Burkholderiales bacterium
GCACCGGCTCGCGCACAAGACTTGATCCTTCGCCATCGCGTCAACGATTACCGCGCCGATGATCTGGAAAAGAAATACGCTTCTCTTCCTCTGGTTGAAGACAGCATTTACAACTACGGATTTTTTCATCGCGATGAATTGGCGCTACTGCATCCACGCACGGTGTCGCCGCGGTGGCTTGATTTCATGGCCGAGCATGCCGCGCTGCGACGGGCGGTGTTGCGCTATCTGAAGAATCACGAACACGCCCATCCTCGCGATCTGGAAAAAGCGCTGGCCAGTGGTGGACGTGTAAACGGCTGGGGTGGAAGCTCGTCGGCGACGACTCTTTTGCTCGAAGGCCTGCATCGCGAAGGCAGGGTGCATGTGCAACGGCGCGACGCCGGCATACGCGTATACGCTGCCGCACCCAAGGCTCTCCGTGCACTCTCCGGCAATGCGCGTGCCGATGGTTTGGTGCAACTGATGGTCAACCTGTATGCGCCGGCGCCACTGCGGTCGTTGATGAAATTCGCGCGCGTGATGAGCGACGCGCGACCGGGTGTGGATTGTGTCAAGCGGTTTGAGTTGATGATCAAGCGCGGCAAGTTACGCGCAGAGAAAATCGATCACGTCACCTATGTATGGCCCGCCGAGGAATCTATGCCGGATGCGGTCGATGAACAGGTGCGACTGCTCACCCCGTTCGATCCGGTCGTATGGGACCGACTGCGATTCGAGCATCTGTGGGGATGGCGCTATCGGTTTGAAGCTTACACACCCGTCGCCAAGCGCAAGCTTGGTTATTACGCGCTGCCGTTGCTGTGGCGGGATGACGTCATCGGCTGGGGCAACGTGGAAACAGATGCGAAGGGCAAGTTGAACGTAAAAATCGGTTATGCCTTGAGGATGCCGTCGGGTAGCGATGCGACGATATTCAAACGCGAACTAGACAAGGAAATCGAGCGCCTGCGGGAATTTTCCAGCGCGAAGTAATAAAGTGGCCTTCAGAATATTGACGGCAAACTCCAGCACTGGCGCGGCGTTTGAAGCAGAAATAGCCTGTGAGGCCCGCAGAATGGCGTTCTGCGTTGTTGAAGGTGATTTGCATTAACATCCGCGCCATGACCAACACTTCCGCCGCAACCATCGTCATTAACGGCATGGCACTCTTGCAGGCTGGCAATCTGCGCGAGGCTGATCAGTGTTTTCGGAATGCGTACGCCCTCGATCAACGCAGTGTGCAATCGTTGATCGGCCTGGGTATCGTTGCCCAGCGAACAGGAAATTTCGCGTTGGCCATCGAATTTTTTGATCGCGCGATAAAAGTCGATCCCTCCATAGCCGCTGCGCACGTCAATCGTGGCAATGCGCTGTCGGCATCGCAACACGATGCGATGGCCGTGGCGGCTTTTGAACAGGCGCTGGTGCTGTCACCCGAACTGCCCAGCGCGCTCATCAATATGGCGACTGCGCTGCACGCAATGGGTAGGCTCGATGATGCCGTTGAAGCACTTGAGCGCGCACGCATGATTGAGCCCAACGCACCCGAACTCCTGAATAACCTCGGTAACTTCTACAAGGACCAGGGCAGGCTAAATCTTGCGACCGCGTGCTACCAGGGTGCGCTGGCGTTGAATCCGATGTTGCAACAGGCGTTCAGCAACAAGCTGGCTGCGTTGAAAGTTGATGCTGCGTTGACACAAGCGCAAATTCTTGATCAGCATCGCCAATGGTCAAACTGGTTCGAAGCGGTCTCTACGCACGCGCCGCTATTGATCAATACACCTGAACCATCGCGACGTCTGCGCGTGGGCTATGTGTCGCCGGATTGCCATACTGCATTGCCTGCATTTATCGATCCGGTCATCGCGGCGCATGATCGCGGGCAGTTCGAGATATTTTGTTATTTCAATAATCCACAATCCTCAGAAAAGCTGAACCGCCTCAACATCACCAACACCACACGCGCGATGCGCGGCATGGATGATCAACAGGTCGCGACGCAAATTCACACCGATGGGATCGACATCCTGATCGATATTGCCGGACACACCGGACACAACCGCCTTGGTGTGTTTGCCCGTCGTCCTGCACCTGTGCAAATGACCTGGCTGGATTACCTGTGTACCACCGGCCTGCGTGCGATGGACTACCGCATTACCGACGCCGTGGCCGATCCCGCTGGCAATGAGGCGTTTCACTCTGAAAAATTATTGCGTGTCCCGCATACGCAATGGTGCTGGCAGCCCGATGCGAATACCCCGGACTTGACGCCGCTGCCCGCAGTTCGGCGCGGTCACGTGACCTTTGGCTCATTCAACAACGCGCAAAAACTTACCGACCCGACACTGGCGCTGTGGCGACAATTGTTGAACGCCATGCCCGACGCGGCGCTACGCGTTGCCGGTGTTCCTGAAGGCGTGAGCCGGACGCGCGTGATCGAGGCGTTGGCGTGCGACCCGTCGCGCCTGGTGTTCCTGCCGCGCATGAGCCTGGTCGATTACCATGCGGCGTTTGGCGAGGTCGATATCGCATTGGACCCCATGCCATTTTCGGGTGCCACCACCACGCTGGATGCGCTCAGGCAGGGCGTGCCGGTTCTGACGTTGCCGACCGAGCGATCCTGTTCTCGCTCGACAGCAAGTCTGCTCACTGCGCTTAAACTGACAGACTGGATCGCCAGCGATGAGACAGATTTTGTGGTGCGTGCGCAGCGTCTGGCGGCCGATAGTGCGGGGTTGTCGGCGCTTCGCGCAACAATGCGGGATCGGCTGCATGCGAGCCCGATCATGGACACGAGCGGTTTCACGAGAAATCTTGAGAGTCTGTTCAGGCAGGCGTGGCGCACCTGGTGCGAGCAACGCCTTGCCAATGCCGATCAACCGGGTACGCTCTCAGGAAGTGATGCGGGCTTGCAATGTGCCCGAACTGCCCTGAACGCTGGTCAACATGATGAAGCGCTCGCACTTCTGGCGCCCATTCTGAAACGCCGCCCACAGTGGGAGCTGGCAAAACGTGAGTTGGTACGCGCGTGCATGGCGTGGTCGCGGGCAAATCCGCAATACAAACCGGCATGGCAGGCACCATTTGTCGCGCTGGAAATGCGGCAAAAGATATCCGCTATTATTTGCAGTATCCGTCCCGACTATTTTGCCGCGCTCAGAGACAAGTTGACGCAACAGTTCGCACGCCACGATTTCGAGGTCATTGGCATCTACGACGCAAAGTCATTGTGCGAAGGCTATAACCGTGGTGCAGCGATGGCGGGTGGAGAGTGGCTTATTTTCTGTCACGACGATATCGATTTCGCGACCACCGATTTCGGTGAAAGGCTATTGTGGCATCTCGACAATCACGATGTGGTTGGCGTTGCGGGGGCGAGCAGGCTGGTGGATGCCGACTGGGGACACGCAGGCCTGCCGAATGTGCACGGCCAGATTATCCACAAACCGCAGGGACAGGAGGACTACCTCTATTTTTGCGCGGGACTACAAGCACCCATCATCAATAATATGCAGGCGCTTGACGGCGTCTTTATCGCCATGCATCGCGAGGTCTGGGAGACGATACGGTTCGATGAGGCGACGTTTGATGGCTTTCACATATACGACATCGATTTTACTTACCGCGCGCATTTGGCAGGCTATGATCTCGTCGTGCCATTAGAC
>JAJAYN010000474.1 GCA_026786225.1 Burkholderiales bacterium
GCTCGCGAGCAGCGCAGGGAACCCGAAGGGCGACGACCCTCGGGTCGCCTTTCTTTGCCTACTTTCTTTGGCGAAGCAAAGAAAGTAGGTTGCCGCCGGGCAACCCCCGGCAATCCCAAAACAGCCACAACAAAAAACGTAGAACCAATATCCACGAGCTTTTCCAGACCAAATGCCGCCAAGGCACCCGTGTAATCTAGACTTTGACAAAAACAACTCACTTCTCCGTCTCCACAAGCCCCTTAACAAACCACCGCTGCATCAATATCACCACCAGCGCCGGTGGCACCATCGCCAATATCGCCGTCGCCATCACCAGATTCCATTCCGTCGCCGCATCCCCCCCCGAAATCATCCGCTTGATGCCAATCACCGTTGTGTACATCGACTCCTGCGTCGTAATCAACAGCGGCCAAAGATACTGATTCCAGCCGTAAATGAACTGAATCACAAACAGCGCAGCAATCGACGTCTTCGAAAGCGGCAACACCACATCCCAGAAAAATCGCATCGGCCCCGCGCCATCCATACGTGCCGCCTCAGCGAGTTCATCAGGAATGGTCATGAAGAACTGACGGAACAGGAACGTTGCGGTCGCCGAGGCGATTAGCGGCAGCGTGAGGCCGACATAGGAATCGAGCATCCCCAAATCCGACACCACTTTGTAGGTCGGCAGGATGCGCACTTCCACCGGCAGCATCAGCGTGATAAAGATCATCCAGAAAAAGAAATTTCGCAACGGAAAGCGAAAGTAAATAATCGCAAAGGCGGAAATGATCGAGATGGAAATTTTTCCGATGGCAATGACGAGCGCCATGATGAGTGAGTTAATCATCATCTGACCGACGGCCGCCGACGACCCGCGTGTCGAGCCGCCCGTGAGCACCTGTGAATAGTTGGCCCAGAACTGGTCGCCGGGAACCAGCGGCATCGGCACCTGCAATACCTGCTCTAGCGTGAGCGTGGACGCGACAAAAGTCATGTAGAGCGGGAATGCAACGATCAACACGCCGAGCGTCAGCACGGCGTAGTAAAACAATTTCATCCAGGGGCGATTTTCGACCATGGGCTAGTACTGCACTTTTTTCTCGATGAAACGAAACTGGACGACCGATAGCGCAATCACGATAAACATGAGGATCACCGATTGCGCGGCGGAGCCACCAATATCGCCACCCTTCACGCCATCGTAATAGACCTTGTAAACGAGAATCTGCGTCGACGTAGCGGGTCCGCCCTGGGTGGTGGCATCGATTACGCCAAAGGTGTCGAAGAACGCGTAAACGATATTCACGACCAGCAGGAAAAACGTCGTCGGCGAAAGCAATGGAAAGACAATCGTCCAGAAGCGGCGGAATGGCGATGCACCGTCGATGGCGGCGGCTTCCATAAGCGACTTCGGAATCGATTGCAGCCCGGCGAGGAAGAATAGAAAGTTGTAGCTGATCTGCTTCCACACCGATGCGATCACGACCAGGATCATGGCGTGGTCACTATCGAGCACGTAGTTCCACGGGATCCCATTTTGCTTCAACGCGAACGCAACGATACCGATCGAGGGCGCGAACAGGAAGGCCCACAGCACGCCAGCGATGGCCGGTGCCACGGCATAGGGCCAGATAAGAAGCGTTTTGAATGCGAAGGCACCACGCACAATGCGGTCCGCTGCGACGGCCAGCATGAGTGAAATCGACAAACCGGAAAATGCCACCAGCACACTAAAAATGCCGGTGATCTTGAACGAGGCGAGATATTTTTCGTCGTGGAACAGCGCTTTGAAATTGTCAAACCAGACGAATTCGGTGTGCAAGCCGAACGCATCCTGCAAGAGCAACGACTGATAGACCGCCTGAAACGCCGGCCAGAAAAAGAAAATGAGCGTGACAGCAATCTGCGGGGCGACCAGTGCGTAAGGTAGCCACGTGGATCTGAAGACGACGCGTTTTTCCATTTAGTGGAATTTTTGATCTGGCTGCGCTTGTCTCTCCTCAGCCCCCTCCCACACGGCCACGCGGGGAGGGGCTTCAAGCGTCAGCCTTTGACCACTTTCAATTTATTGTTTGTTAGCAGCTTGAAACTTGCGGAGGACCTCGTTGCCGCGTTTGACCGCCGCGTCAAGTGCGGTCTTGGCGTCCTTCTTGCCAGCAAAAACGCCTTCCAATTCCTCCTCGAATATTTCACGCCCCTGCACGAAATTACCGAAACGCAGCCCCTTGGAGTTGCCGGTGGCGGGTTTGTTGGTTAGCGAGCGGGTGGCGATGTCCATTCCCGGATTCTTCTCGTAAAAGCCGGATTTCTTCGTCATTTCGGCTGCGGCCAGCGTAATCGGTACATAGCCCGTACTGGTATGCCATTCCATCTGTACATCGGGCTTTGACAGATAGGCAAAGTACTTGGCGACGCCCTTGTACGCGTTATTGGTTTTCCCGCCCATGACCCACAGCGATGCGCCGCCGATGATCGTGTTCTGTGGGGCGCCTTTTACATCGTCGTGATACGGAATAAACTGGATAGACCAGTCGAATTTGGCGTTACGCTTGATGTTCGCAATCGCACTGGTGCTGCCGGTAAACATGGCGCACTCACCGCTGAAAAACTTGGAGTCGCCCTGCGTGGTGCGACCGGCATACGTGAACGTGCCTTTCTTGGCCATATCACCCAGCATGGTGATGTGCCTCACATGCAGCGGCGAGTTGATCTGGAACTCGGTATCGACGCCACCAATGCCATTTTCCCTGGTGCCAATCGGCACGTTATGCCAGGCGCTGAAGTTTTCGATATGCAGCCAGGAAGGCCAGCTAGTCGTGTAAGGACAGGCATGCCCGGAGGCCTTGAGCTTGTCTGCCGTTGCAACGAATTCCTTCCACGTTCTTGGCGGATTGCCGGCATCGAGGCCGGCTTTCTTGAACGCGTCTTTATTAATATAAAACGCGACCGAGGAGCTGTTGAACGGGAACGAGAGCATGTTGCCTTTGCTATCGGTGTAATAGCCCGCCACTGCGGGCAAATAGCCCTTTGGATCGAACGGCTCGTCCGCGTCCTTCATCAACTGGTATACCGGTTTAACCGCACCTTTGGCGGCCATCATGGTCGCCGTGCCAACTTCAAACACCTGCAGGATGTGCGGCGCATTGCCAGCGCGATATGCGGCGATCGCGGCGGTCATTGATTCCGGATAACTGCCCTTGAACACCGGCACCACTTTGTAGTCTTTCTGGGTGGCGTTGAATTTCGTCGCCAGCTCGCCAACTTTATCGCCAAGTGCACCTGTCATCGAGTGCCACATCTGGATTTCGGTTTGTGCGAATGCCAAAGACGGACACAACAAGGCCGTAGCGATCAAAGTCATCTTCAAGTTAAGTCTCATGCGGATCTCCTATTTGCGAGCGTTGAGTATTTTGGGTATTTTCAGTGTCGCGTCCCGGTGTAAAGCCGAGAGGTCATATAACTGAAACATTCTAGTCTGGAATTTGTTTCGTTTTGATGACGCGCTGCACCAATCTGCGCATGATTGTTTTCCTAGCCGCCTGAAAGCGCGGCGACGATGGTCACGCCGTCTTTCTCGGTCAACGGCGCAGTAAGTGATCGTTCAAGCTCGGCATTGACGAAGAGCTTGATGTGCGCCCTTATCCGGTGCCATGGGAATGCCCTTTCGCGATCTTGATTCGACTCACACATAGCTTCGGGACACCAACGCTTGCTTCGCATCTACAACTGACGCACCGTCTATTCAAAATTTGATTCACTCGGTCAGCATTTGCACCAACGGCAAGCGCGCTGGCGCCAGATCCGAAATAGTAATCGCTTGTTCAAATTCGCGCATGGCACTGCTTGCGGCCTCTTCGGTGCGCGCATGAACCATTGCCAATAAGTCACCCGTGTTGACGTGCATGCCAAGTGAGACGATATCCGCAAGTCCAACCGCAAAATCAATCTTGTCCGCAGCACGCATCCGCCCACCACCGAGCGCGACAACCACCATACCAACCCGGCGTGTGTCGCAAGCCGCAATGAAGCCAGAGCGCATGGCAAGAACCGGCTTGATGACTGGCGCGACCGGCATATATTTACGTGGATTCTCCAGCAGGTCGGCCGGACCACCCAGTGCCGTCACCATCTTGGCGAAACACTCTGCCGCACGTCCGCTTTCCAGACAATGCGTCAATACTTGCCTGGCTTCGCCAACACCTTTGGCGATTCCCGCCGTCACCAGCAATTGTGCCGACAGTGCCATCGTGACCTCATGCAATCGCTGTGGGCGCGACTTCCCAATCAAATAATCGACAGCGCAACGGACCTCGATGGCGTTTCCAGCACAGGGTGCGAGGGGCTCGTTCATATCGGTCAGCAATGCGGATGTTTTCACGCCGGCGCCGTTGCCAACTTCCACAATACTGCGTGCAAGCTCGCGCGATTTTTCCAGCGTAGGCATAAACGCGCCGGAACCAACTTTCACATCCATGACCAACGCATCGAGCCCAGCGCTGAGCTTTTTGGAAAGAATGGATGCGGTGATCAAGGGTATCGACTCAACCGTTGCGGTGACATCGCGTGTGGCATAAATGCGCTTGTCCGCCGGTGCCAGCTCGGCTGTCTGGCCGATGATGGCAACGCCAACATCGCGCACCACCTGCTGAAATTTCTCAATCGAGATGCTGGTCTGGTAACCGGGGATGGAATCGAACTTATCCAGCGTGCCGCCGGTATGGCCGAGCCCACGACCAGAGATCATCGGCACAAAGCCACCGCAAGCGGCGACCATCGGGCCCATCATTAGCGACACCACATCGCCGACACCGCCGGAGGAGTGCTTGTCGACAATCGGCCCCGGTAAGTTGAACGCTTTCCAGTTGAGGACCGTGCCGGAATCGCGCATCGCGCGTGTCAATGCAACCGCCTCCTCCGATGTCATGCCATTGAGATAGGTCGCCATCGTGAACGCGGCTATTTGCCCTTCGCTGACCTCATCGGCGGCAACCCCGCGCACAAACGCATTGATGTCTGCTGCTTCCAGCACGTTGCCATCGCGCTTTTTTCGAATGATTTCCTGCGGGAGAAACATCGGTAATTCGCCTTAAAATTTGACTGAGAGAAAAATGCCAGCGATGGTGGCACTCATCAAGTTCGACAGCGTCGCGGCGGCGACCACACGCAAACCATATTTCGCGACGATACCACGCAGCTGCGGTGCCACGCTGCCGAACGCACCAGCAAGGATGGCAATTGATGAGATATTGGCAAAACCGCACAGCGCAAACGAAAGAATGGCGAGCGTGCGTGGATCAATAACCGTCAGGCCCGCCGCGAGCACTTTATCGGTCGGCTGCAAGTAAGGTGCCAGGCCGACGTACGCAACGAATTCATTGAGAATCAGTTTCTGACCAATCAGGTTGCCGGCGAAGGCAGCGTGTTCCCACGTGACGCCCAGCATATAAGCGAGCGGTGCGAAGACCTTGCCCAGCATGGTTTCCAGATTGACGCCGGGAAAACCCATCCAGCCGGCGACGCCGCCAACGACACCGTTGAACAGGGCGATCAAGCCAATGAAAGCAATCAGCATCGCGCCTACGCTGACAGCGATGGCCAAACCCAGCGTTGCGCCGCTGGCGGCAGCCTCGATAAGATTGGCGGGCTTCTTGTCCTCGAATTGCAAGTTATCGAAACTGATATTGGTTTGTTCGTCCGACGGGCACAGCAATTTGCCGAACAGCAATCCGCCGGGGATCGCCATGAAACTCGCCGCGATGAGATATTCCATTTTCACGCCCAGGCCTGCATAGCCCGCGAGCGCCGCACCGGCCACGCTGGCCATGCCACTGGTCATGATGACGAAAATTTCCGGGCCCTTTAGCTTGCCGATGAAGGGCTTCACCGCCGCACCCATTTCATTCTGTCCCAGGAAAATCGTGGTCACGGCGCAAAAGGATTCGATTTTGGATACGCCCAGCAGCTTCTGGAAAACAGTGCCGAGAATGTTGATAATCCAGCGCATCACACCGAGGTAGTACAGCACCGCGATCAGCGTCGTCACATAAATGATGCTCGGTAATACGCGGAACGCAAATACAAAGCCCCCGCCGCCAAACAACTCAAACATCTTTGGCGAGACCAATCCGCCAAACAGAAACTCTGTGCCTTTGAAACCGTACTCCAGGACATGGGTGACGCC